>DVDU01000280.1 GCA_015296065.1 Oscillatoriaceae cyanobacterium M33_DOE_052
CCCACACTCCCCACACTCCCCACACTCCCCACACTCCCCCCGTCTCCCCGTCACCCCGTCACTTGGCGGAGAGCTTCGTATAAAATCACGGCAGCGGCGATGCTGACGTTTAAAGATTCAACGCCGGGACTCAGGGGAATGCGGACTTGTTGGTGCGCGATCGCCCCCAGTTGGGCAGACAAACCCGCCCCTTCATTGCCCAATAAAATTACCGTCGGCTGACGGTAGTCGATTTCCCAGTGAGTAATTTGGGCATTGGCGGCGGTGGCGATAACTTGCACCCCCTGACTCCGACACTGTTGCACTTGGGTAGTTAAATCTTCACAGACCCCCATCGGTAAACGAAACCACTCTCCGGCGGAAGCGCGCAGGACTTTAGGGTGGTCTAAGTCGGTACTGTCAGCGCTCACCCACAAACCACAGGCTCCGGCGGCTGCTGCGGTGCGGATAATGGTGCCGAGGTTGCCTGGGTTTTGGATAGTTTCCAGAGCCAGAACCATGCCAGAAGTGGGGATGGGGGGTGGAGTCATAGTGCCACGTGGGGCCACCGCCACGACGCCATCGGGGTTGACGGTGGTGGCGATCGCCTCTAGTACCACCTCCGACACCTCCACCATCCGCTGCGCCTGCGCTCCTAGGCGCTGCCAGAGTTGCGAGTGTACTGAGTGCCACTTAGCTGTAGCACAGACGATTTCTAAAGGGTAGTTGACGCTACTGGCGACTTCCACCAAATGGGTGCCCTCCAGTAAAAATTGCTGTTGCTCCCGCCTACCCTTGGGGGAGTGGAGTTGGCGGATTTGTTTCACTAATGGATTTTGGCGACTGGTGACGCTTTCCGTCATATGACATCAAGGGGAGACGGGGCGCTGATAATATACCACAACCACTTCCCGACGCCTTGATAAGATAATTCGATATGATTTTTGCCCTAGCCGTCGGTGCGCAAAGCCTTTTGCTGCTATAATTGCGGGCGAGTAGTAACTAATACTGACGACGGGCAAACACTCATCAAAATTGACATTATCTACAACTTCACTGGCTGGCGCCCTCACCCCCACTCCTTCTCCCACAAAGGCAGAGGGGTGTAGCGGCGAGAGGGGTTTAGTCATTGTCCCAAATCGGGATAGTCTGGGCACTTGATAAATTACCCGGACAATGGAAACACCCCAATGTGTATGGGGTATATGGTAAATATGTGTGTGTGGGTTTGGCAATGCGGAACCCGGGACTTGAACCCGGAAGTCTTTGCAGACACTAGAACCTGAATCTAGCGCGTCTACCAATTCCGCCAGTTCCGCGTGAAATTTACTATCGACTCCGATTTACTATCTTGGCGTATGTTTTGGGATTTGTCAACCCCCTAGGGAAAAAAATTTTGATTTTTCTCCAAAACGCTTGGAAATAGGAGTGGGTCTGGGTTGAGGGGTAAACCGCTGGCTGGGTATTCTCGTCCTTCATGGTCTGGCGCCAATGTCAGGGGGTCTATTTGGGGAGACCAGGGCCAAAATGGTCCGCAAGTGAGAACAAGATCACAACGGATGGTGATAAATGTCAGGATATGGACATCTAAAATCTTTCCTGTAGAATCAAAACCAACAGAAAAATCGTAATAGTAAGAAACGTTCTAAGGAGGATAGACCTATTACTGCGTCTCTCGGTTCAATAGAAAATCTGGCTTCACCGGAAGCGGAACAGACAGTGCTGGAGATTAGGGGCCAATCTACTCTAGCCGGGGAAGTGAAAATCAGTGGGGCGAAAAATTCTGCACTGGTCTTGATGGCTGGGGCCCTGTTGTGTCCCGACGAATGTCGATTGCGGAACGTTCCTGAGCTGCTGGATGTGGCCAGGATGGGTCAAATCCTATCAGAGCTGGGAGTTTCCCTGCGCCAGCAAGGGGATGTGGTGGATATTAATGCTCGCCACCTGAGCGAATCTCAGGCACCCTATGAGTTAGTCAGCCAGTTGCGGGCGAGTTTCTTCGCGATCGGGCCGATTTTGGCGCGCTTGGGAGTGGCTCATGTTCCTCTCCCAGGCGGCTGCGCGATCGGAGCCAGACCGGTGGACCTGCACGTGCGGGGTCTGCAAGCAATGGGAGCCCATGTGGATATTGATGGCGGCGTCGTTAATGCCTATATCCCTGGCAGCAAAAAGCGCTTGCAGGGAGCTAAATTCTACATGGATTACCCCAGCGTCGGCGCCACGGAAACCCTAATGATGGCCGCAACTTTGGCGGAAGGGGAAACTATCCTAGAAAACGCGGCCCAAGAGCCGGAAGTAGAGGATTTGGCCAACTTCTGCATCTCGATGGGGGCGCGGATTAAGGGAGCGGGCACCAATACAATTACCATTGAAGGGGTGCCCAGATTACATTCCTCGGACTACAGCATCATCGCCGATCGGATTGAGGCGGGGACGTTTTTAGTCGCTGGTGCAATTACCAAATCTGAAATCGAATTGGTGGGAATTGTCCCAGACCACTTGGCCGCCGCCGTGGCTAAATTACAGGAAATGGGAGTAAAGGTGGTCTCCACCGGGAGCGATCGCCTGCGGGTGTTGCCAGCAGAATACCTGAAAGCCGCCGACATTCAAACCCTGCCTTATCCCGGTTTCCCCACGGATATGCAGGCCCAGTTTATGGCTCTGATGACCGTCAGCGAAGGTAGCAGCGCCATCACCGAAACGGTTTTTGAAAACCGCCTGCGCCACGTCGCCGAACTCATCCGCTTAGGCGCCGATATCCGCGTCAAAGGTAACACGGCTCTAGTGCGTGGCGTTCCCGCGCTCTCTGGCGCTCCCGTGTTGGCAACTGACTTGCGCGCCTCCGCCGCTTTGGTTGTCGCCGGACTAGCCGCACAAGGGAAAACCACCATCTTTGGGTTACATCACCTCGATCGGGGTTATGAAAAACTCGAGCAAAAAATGCAAAAGCTGGGCGCTCGACTGCAAAGGGTGAAAACCTCAGCCAAATTAGACGCCAACAGCCCCACCAGCCAATCTGTGGAATCGGTTCTACAATAACAATTGGGACTGGACGGGCAACCACCACCAAAAAGCCCCTTGGCTGGAAGCGAAATTCCCCCGTGGTTGCACCCCCACTCCCCCCAGTCCCTATCTCCCAAATAAATTTCTCTATGGCTGACCTGAAAATTCCCCTACTGGGTCTGAAAGCAGACCAATTTCGGCATCCCCTAGACAGGGAAGCTACCAACGCTCTCAAGCAGTTCCCCGGGCTGGACCTGGTGGTGCGACAACTACTCGGCTCCCTTGGGGAGCAATTTTTTTACCTGGAGAATATCGCCTCGAGCATCTTGGTCGGGGAAAAGCAGCTCCCAGACATTTATGGTTTGCTTCTAGAAGCCTGCAAAATCTTGGACCTGGAACCTCCCCAGCTCTACGTGCGGCAAAACCCCGTACCTAACGCTTATACCTTTGCTATGCGGGGGCAAAAACCTTTGATCGTCATTCACACTTCCCTACTGGAGATACTCACCCCAGGGGAAATACAAGCGGTGATTGCTCACGAACTGGGACACCTGAAGTGTGAGCATGGGGTTTACCTGACTCTGGCGAATTTAATGGTGCTAGCAGCGGGCAATTTGCCTTCCTTGGGCGGGTTGCTGGCGCAAACCCTACAAAATCAAATGCTGCAGTGGCTGCGCTGTGCCGAGTTTAGCTGCGATCGGGCCGCCCTCCTCGCCACCCAAGACCCCAAAACCGTGGCTTCCGTCCTGATGAAGCTCGCCGGAGGCTCCCCCACCCTCGCCCCCCAACTTAATCTTGATGCTTTTCTGGCACAAGCCCGCGCTTATGATAAAATAAGCTCCAGTGCGATCGGGCAAATGCTCAAAGAAGCACAAACCGCCCAGCTCACCCATCCCCTCCCGGTCCTCCGGGCCCGCGAGATAGATATCTGGGCAAGCAGCAAAGAATACGAATCTTTGTTGCAAAATCAAAAAAACGTGTATAATAGCAAAAGCAACCCCAAGGGCGAGTGGCGAAATTGGTAGACGCACTACACTCAAAATGTAGCGGCTTCGGTCATGTCGGTTCGAGTCCGACCCCGCCCACTGGTTTAGCAAAGGAAACAGCCAACAATGGCTCGACAACTGAAAAGGTGGGAGTCCCCACGCCGTCAAGGCAGGAACTCCAAAGGGGCCGGCGGTAGCGCCAGAGCCCGCCAACTCAAAAAACAGCGCTCCATGCTGGTGAAAAAACTCAAGGGGGAAGACCCCAACCAATCTCAAGAGAAGGGAAACACAAATCCCTTCTCTTTTTTTTGGCGGGATGCACCGCTGGAGAACCATTTAAATCAACCACAGTTTCGCTACCAAAGCCGATATCCTCATCGTCGGCTCAATTAACTTTTCCGCCCCCCTTAAACCTTTTTCCAGAGCTGCCAAAGTTTGGTCAATTAAATCTTTGTCTGGCTTAAGTTTCTTCACTTCCTCCGCTAACACCTCAATCCCCGCCTCTGCCGTCTTTTGCTCCAGCTTATTCAAACCACTATTGACTATTTCCTGTTTCAGTCCATTTAAACCTTGTAAAATCTCATCAACATTCCCAGATGCTCCCGTTACTTTGGTTGTGCTTTGGTCAAGATCCACATTGCCTTGCGCCGCCACTTGCGACACATTAAAAGCCCCACCATCGCCCATCGTGAGATTACCAAAAGACTGGGATTGTTGCGCCCAAGCCTGATTACCCCCTGCTGCCGCCGCCCCTAATAATTCAGGGAGTTTCTCTTGGAGGCTAGCTTTTTCCTCCACTGACAGAGTTTTAATGATATCGATAACTTCATCCAGCGTGTATTTGGGCATAGTCTTATTTATTGGTGAATGAATATACAACGTTTCCAGGTTCTTAGTTGGGCATGGTGGAATTATAAAACAAATCTTTTGCGCTCAAGCCCAACTCCGAACAAATTTCCTCCAATCCTCATCCCTCAATCGCACAACCTTCGGTCTTCATCCGCCACATTGGGATTGAACTGCAAATAATCCTTCAACCCCGCACAAGCCCGCGTCAACAGAGAATCTAATCCTAACTCCCACAACAAAGTGGTGTTATCCCCACTAGCGGTGGCAAGGGTTTGGCCATCAGGGCTGAAACTGACGCTATTTACCCAGCTAGAATGCTGTATCTTCGCTAGTTCTTTGCCCTGGAGATTCCACAGGCGGACGGTGTTGTCCCCACTACCAGTCGCAACAGTTTTGCCATCGGGGCTGAAGCTAATCTTTGTTACCGGCTCAGAATGCCCCTGCAGTTTCGCCAGTTCTTTGCCCTGGAGATTCCACAGGTGAGCGGTTTTGTCGTAACTAGCGGTGGTGGCAATAGTTTTGCCATCGGGGCTGAAACTCACACTATCTACCAAGTCAGAATGCTGTAGTTTCGCCAGTTCTTTGCCCTGGAGATTCCACAGGTGAGCGGTGTTGTCCAAACTACCAGTCGCAACAGTTTGGCCATCGGGGCTGAAGCTAATCTGTGTTACCGGCTCAGAATGCCCCTGCAGTTTCGTCAGTTCCTTGCCCTGGAGATTCCACAGGCGAACGGTGTTGTCCTCACTAGCGGTAGCAACAGTTTTGCTATCAGGGCTAAAACTGACCCTAGTGATCCAATTGCCACGATGTAATGTTAAGTAGCCGGAATGTGGTAGTTTCGCTAGTTCTTTGCCTTGGAGATTCCATAAGTGGGCGGTGTCATTGAAAGTGGCGGTAGCCACAGTTTGGCCATCGGGGCTGAAACTCACACTAATTACCGAGCCAGAATGCTTTAGTTTTGCCAGTTCCTCGCCCTGGAGATTCCACAAACAGGCGGTTTTTTCCTCACAGTTTATGGTGATAAAGGTTTTGCCATCAGGGCTGAAACTGCCTCTATTTCCATCGCCAAAATCCCCTTTTAGTTTCCTAACCTCCTGAATGTGGACGTTCCACAGGCGGGCGGTGTTGTCGTCACTAGCGGTGGCAATAGTTTGGCCATCGGGGCTGAAACTCACACTACTTACCGAGCCGGAATGCTGTAGTTTCGCCACTTCCTCGCCCTGGAGATTCCACAGGCGAACTGTGTTGTCCTGACTGGCGGTGGCAATAGTTTTGCCATCGGGGCTGAAACTCACACTACTTACCGAGCTGGAATGCTGTAGTTTCGCCAGTTCTTCACCCTGGAGATTCCACAGGCGAACTGTGTTGTCCTGACTATCGGTGGCAATAGTTTGGCCATCGGGGCTGAAACTCACATTACTTACCGAGCCAGAATACTGAATTTTCGCCAGTTCTTTGCCCTGGAGATTCCACAGGCGAACGGTGTTGTCCCGACTAGCGGTGGCAATAGTTTGGCCATTGGGACTGAAACTGACGCTCGTTACCGGGCTGGAATGCCCTTGCAGGCGGTTGCGTTCCCGAACACCATAAAAAACCGTTTGCAGCGTCCCAGTTACTTCCTGTCGTAGCTCCTGGGGGGGCCATAACATAGGTTTTTGCAACTGTTTCACAGCTTTGACGCTAGCGGTGAGAGCTTCCAAACCTTGATTTGAGAGCAAAAAAGCACGAGCCGAAATATTCAGGTTTTGGATTTGCCCCAAAGTAGTTTGCCGCAACTGATACCCAGTAACAGCGGCAAAAATGCTGATAACGACCACAGCCACAGAAGCACCCAGAGCCAAACGGCGAGCTTGCCGCAATTCCTGATGACGCAGGCGGTCTCTTTCTCTCAGACTAGCATCAATAAATTGATTTTCTGCCTCACTCAAGCCCCCAAATAACTCGGCAAAAATTCCCTGCGACCGCATTTCTGCCACTTTATCTAATTTCGAGCCGCTCCAAAGTTCTTCTGTCGCCCTTTCCGGTTTCGTTTCACGGTATTTTTCCCAATTGCGGGCATCTTCTTCCAAACGGTTTTTCAGCCAAATCTCACTTTGCCGCTCCGCCAGCCAGTTTTCCAGAGTTTTCCAAGAACTGAGCAGAGTTTCGTGGACTACTTCCACTGTAGCCGCTTCTGTCCCAGAAGCATCACTTACCAGTAAATTTTTATCAATTAATTTTTGCAACGTCTTAGTCACCATGTCTGAACTAAACTCAGACATAGCCGCTCGGCGTCTCACTGCCTGGGCCGCCGCAGTTTCCCCCGCACCCACAACCTTAACCAAATGGAAGAAAATTTGCTTAGTTGCCTCCTTTTCTTCGGTGGTCATCTTCTGATAAATATCATCTACATGGCGCTGTAGTGCCCCCCGCACTCCCCCAATATGGCGATAAGTTTTAATATTTAATACTCGGTCTTCAATATCATCATTTTCCCAGAGCAAGTTGAGGGTGTATTGCAGCAGCGGCAGAGAAGGTTGATTCGCAAAATCTCGGATAATTTCATCTACCAGGCCATCCTCAAAATTCACTCCGTGATAGGCGGCTGGTTGCTCTATGGCGTGCCGCAGTTCGTCCGGGTGCATATCTTTCACCAGGTGCAAATGCTTTTCGGCAACTTCTGCCAATTTGCCATAGGGACTGAACCGACCAAAAAAGTCCGATCGCATAGCCAAGACTATTTTAACAGATTGCTCCTCAGATTTGGCAAGAGCGGTAATGCTCGCCATAAACTTTTTCTGAGTATCAATATCTGTAGTTGTAAATATTTCCTCAAATTGGTCGATAAATACAAACCACTGCTGCTCTGGTGGTTTTAATGTCTTAATCACCCGTTCCAGAGTATCCGTCTCCTCCTGAAGGGCTATTGCCGCATCGGACTGCTTATAACCTTTACTTACCAAAATTGCCCATAGAGATTTAAACGGGTTTTGGTCGGGGGTGAAGGTAAAATCAATAAAATTTGACCCCAGTTGCTCCCGCAATTGCGGAATTAAACCAGCCCGCACTAATGATGACTTCCCCGAACCAGACGCCCCCAAAACTAACAGAAAATTGCTTTTGGGGATAACGGCAAGCAATTCTCCTAAAAACTGGTCTCGCCCAAAAAATAAGTTTTTATGTTCCCCCTCAAACTTCTGCAACCCTCGATAAGGCGAAGTTTTATTCAGACTGCGCGCCTGAATCGCCGTTGCTGTCACTTGGATAATCTGATTAACGGTAAAATTACTATGATTACCGATGGCAATATTACCAAAAGTTTGACTTTGCTGAGATTTCCCTTCCATAATGTATTTAATCAATTTTTAATTGTTGGTTTTAACCTCTAGGTTTTGCATCTATGGTTGATTGTCATCACACATTTAAAAATGAGTATTCAATTTATTCTACCCCAATTAAACTGCTGCAACCGCCAAAAATTAACTTTATTTAACATATCTTCAAGCAGACAACAGATAAATCGGGGCAAAGCGCGGCAAAATGGTAGCCACAAGCTGTAGAGGAGATTATGAACAAAACCGATATCGCCTTCACCCCCGCTATCCAACAAGCCCAATTAATCCGCACCAGAGAAATATCACCCCTAGAATTAACCCAAATTTATCTAGAACGCATCGATCGGCTCAACCCCCAACTGGGCAGTTTTTTCACCGTTACCGCCGAATTGGCTCTAGCCGATGCCAAAGCCAAAACCGAACAGCTAACCACCACCAATACCGACAATTTACCCCCGTTTTTCGGCGTCCCCACGGCTGTAAAAGACCTCAACGCCGTGGCGGGAGTCCCCCGTTGTTGCGGTGTGGCGGCTCTACGGCAAAAAGTGGAGCAATATGATGAGGGTGTGGTACTGCGAATGAAACAAGCCGGGTTTACCATTCTCGGCAAAACCGCCACTTCCCAATTAGGCAGTTTACCCTACACCGAACCCCCCGGACTGCCTCCCGCACGCAACCCCTGGAATTTAGATTACACTGCTGGCGGTTCCAGCGGTGGCGCGGCGGCGGCAGTGGCGGCGGGTTTATGTGCTGTGGCTCATGGTTCCGATGGCGGCGGCTCCATCCGCATCCCCGCCGCTTGTTGTGGCATTGTGGGTATCAAACCCTCCCGAGGGCGTGTTTCCTACGCTCCCCTGGGAGACTGTCTCTCTGGTATCGCCACTAATGGCCCATTAGGACGCACAGTGGCGGATACTGCTGCTTTTCTTGATGTGATTTCTGGCTATATCACGGGAGACCCCTACTGGTTGCCTACGCCAAAACCTTCTTTTTTAGAAGTTGCCACCGCTGCCAAACCGGGGAAATTGCGCATTGCTTTTGCCACGAATATTCCTCCTTTTGGCGAAGCGGCACTCCCCTGTAAGCAGGCAGTAGAAAAAACGGCGGCACTTTTAGAGAGTCTGGGTCATAGTTTAGAGGTTGGTTGTCCGGCTGTGGGGGATTTAATTGAGCCTTTTATTACAGTTTGGCAGACGAGTATTCCTTTTTCTGGCATTCCGCCGCAACTGCTGGAACCGATGAATCAATGGCTATTAGAAAAAGCGAATACGGTTTCTAGTGGCAAGTATTTGGAAGCGGTAGCGGCGATGCAGATAATTTCTCGGCGGATTGTGGCATTTTTTGATAATTTTGATGCCCTGCTGCTCCCGGTGACGATGCAGCCGCCGATTCGGGTGGGAGAATGGGGGGCATTGTCCCCAGAAGATGCTTTTCCTAAGATTGTGAATTGGGTGGCTCCTTGTGCGCCTTTTAATGCTTCTGGGCAACCATCTATAGCAATTCCTGCTGGGTTTAATGCTGGGGTGCCTGTGGGGGTGCAAATCGTCGGGCGTCCCGGTGATGAATCCACGATTATTGCTTTAGGGGCACAAATTGAGGCGGCTAGTCCTTGGATGGATAATCAACCTGATTTAATAGTTTAGCAGTGATTTATCCCGGTTAGTCTGGGCGACAAACCGTCACCCTCTCCCCAAATCATAACGGGAGAGGGACTTTGAGCCTTACCCATCATTTTAAGGATATTTGGGCAACGATTGGGGCTTGTATGTAAAAATACTGAATTTACCGGAACAGCAATATATTTAGCTTTTATGTTGAAGTGATTAACCATCAGAAAAAATTATATTAATAGCTCTTGACGTTCTGAAAATCAGAGGTTAAGGTGAGTGAAAAGGGCGGGAAAAGCCTGCCAATGGGTGAAAAATTTTCGTGGAATACAGACAAGGGGCAAATCACTGCCCCGGGCGGATGCAGCTTTGACCAGCCAGCCATGACTGGTGATGGTTTCGCCTGAGCCTAGCGGCAATTTGAAAGACATTCAGAGGTAATTATGACCAGGGTTGAGAATCTACCAAGCTACGTGCAATGGCTGGAGCAAATTGGAACGCCAGCAGCAGATTATGCCTATGGCATCGCCAGCGATATGGCGGGTAATATTTACATCGGGGGCGAAACCGAAGGCAATTTTGGCGGCAGCAACAGCGGTGGCAGGGATGTCTGGTTGGGGAAATATGACCGTGCGGGGAATCAAATCTGGCGGCAACAAGTGGGAACATCTGGAGAAGATAGCGCCTACAATATCAGCACCGATAAAGAAGGAAACACCTACATCACTGGCACCACATCGGGTCAACTAGGCAGCAGCAGCAGTGGTAAATATGATGCCTGGGTAGCGAAATATGATGGAGCAGGAAATCAACTCTGGTTGCAGCAGTTAGGCTCTATTAGTAATGATGACTCTCGCAGCGTCACCACCGACAGTTTGGGCAATGTGTATATCACTGGCTCAACTTGGGGAGCGGTAGAGGGAATAAATGCGGGAGAATGGGATATCTGGGTGGCGAAATACGACGCTACTGGGAACCAACAGTGGGTGAAGCAACTGGGAACCCCAGCGGAAGACAATGCCACGAGTATTACGACGGACAGCAGTGGTAATATCTATGTGACGGGCTCGACTAAGGGGAGTTTGCGGAGACATCAAGGGGATTTTGATGCTTGGGTCGCCAAATATGACAGCGATGGTAATATGCTGTGGCTGGAACAGTTGGGGACTGCGGGTGAGGATAAATCTCTAGGAGCGGCTACTGACAGTGCGGGAAATGTTTACATCACTGGCTGGACAAATGGTGTCTTCGCGGGGACGGGAACTAATGACGGTTTTGATAGTTGGCTGGCTAAATATGACAGTGCGGGGAACCTGGTGTGGCGCCAGCAAATAGCCAGAAGCGGTTCTGATGGCAGTTTAGATATTACTATTGACGCGGACAACAAAATTTATATTTCTGCTGCCGCTTGGGGGAGTACAATTGTTGGTAGCACGGCGGGGGAAACTGACGCTTGGATGGTGGCCTATGACACCGATGGTAACAAACTCTCCGATAAACAATTTGGTGGGGCGGGATTTGATGCCGCTTTTGGGGTGGCTCCAGCTCCTGATGGCAATCTTTATCTCGGCGGTTGGACTACGAGCAGCTTGGCGATCGAGGTGCCTGGGGTTCCCGATGCTTGGATCGCCGAAATTATCCCAAACCAAGCTCCACAAATTGCCAGTTTGAGTAAGCAGGTGAATCAAAATACGCCGGTAAACTTTGGCAGTGGGAATTTTCAGCGTGCTTTTGTGGATTTAGATCGCGGCAATTTGGCCAACATCAAGATTACCTCACTTCCCAATCCTGATGCAGGTACTTTAACCCTAAACGGCACCCCGGTAACGGTAAATCAAGACATTGCGATCGGGGAGGTAAATAATCTTACCTTTACTCCGACATTAGATTTTATTGGCGATGTCCGTTTCACTTGGAATGGCAGCGATGGTCAAGATTACGCTCCCAATGATGCGGCGGTTAATTTGAATATCAAGACCGAGCCAATGCTCCTCCAGTTAGTATGGAGGCAAGATATTCCCGAGAGTGAGATTCAACCAAACAATAATGATTATATTATTGAGCCTATTAATTATTCTCCTAGTTTAAAGCAAGATCCTTTAGGAGATTTTTACCTAACGCAATATGTGCATCTGGATGACAGATATAACGCTGATTATGATATGTCAATATCCAAGTACAACTCTAATGGTAATTTACTGTGGGAGCAGCGCCTGGATCCGGGACCGGTAGGAGAGCGTGATGTGTACTATCCATCTATCAGCTTCGATCGCTCTGGCAATCTTTACTTTCCCAAACTTACGAAAGATAATGTATTAGTTACAGATACCGGCGCTCCTTTTTATAATAGTGGGATCGTTAAGTATGACCCCAATGGCAACTTAATTGAGGAACTACAGTTGCCCAAGCCGAATGATAACAATCAAGTTGAGCTTGTATCTCAGCTAACTCAAGATAATGATGGCAACTTTTACTTAGCAGGAAGGAAAAATCCTCAGTCCTCAGTGCCTTATCTTGACTACTCCTCTGATATCTGGATAGCTAAATACGACGCCAATCTCAATCTGCTGTGGAAGCAGGATTTGGGTAGTGATGAGGATGAATATACTCGAAGTATTACTCTAGCTCCAGATGGCAATCTTTATCTTATTGGTGGGACTAGGGGAGACTTATTTGGCCCTAGAACCCAAGGTCTATACAATAGCGATTTTTTAGGTTGGATAGCTAAATACGATCCAAATGGCAATCTTCTGTGGGGCAAGCAGTTAGGTAACAATTTCTTTAGGGGCGATATCCAACTAGATAATCAAGGAAATTTTTACGTTACAACTGATTTGGTTCCACCAAACAACTCTCAGGAACGTGCAATATCAATAGCCAAGTATGACCAAAATGGCAACCAGATTTGGGAACAACAGTTTGCACATAAAGGGTTTGCTAATCTAGTTATAGATGGGGATGGCAACTGGTACTTATCCCGAATTGTTACCAATAATTTTTCTATTAGTCAGTACATAAATGATGATTTAGTGCTGTCCAAGCATGGCCCCAATGGCAACTTACTTTGGCAGCAGCAATTTGACGCCAGTCCTAATATAAGAAATCTTCACCCCGACTCAGAAGGTAATTTATATGTGAGTGGTTCTTCTGCCCAAAATTTATTTGGAGTGAATTCACCTTTGATTAACAACAATACTTCAAATGCAGCAAATTTTTTTCTAGCTAAGTACGACAATAATGGCAATCTGCTTTGGGGACAGGAATTTGAGGATGAAAGCATATATACTAGCCCAAATATAATAGATGGAGAAAATTTTTACTTTATCAATTCGGTGTCAGACCAATTGTTGAAATTCCAAGAGCAAGAGATAGAACCATTTTTTACTCGAGTGCAGCAAGGCACTCCGGGAGATGACGTTTTGGCGGGGAATGCTGCAAGTAACGAGCTTTTGGGAGGTACGGGGAATGACACCCTGGATGGGGGGGCAGGGAATGATACTCTTGATGGTGGGCTTGGTAATAATGTCCTTATGGGTGGCGATGGGGATGATTGGTTGATTGGGGGTAATGGCAATGACACTATGATTGGGGGTAGTGGGGCTGATGTGTTTGGTTTGATGATAACATACTACG
This sequence comes from Oscillatoriaceae cyanobacterium M33_DOE_052, assembly GCA_015296065.1. Taxonomy (GTDB): domain Bacteria; phylum Cyanobacteriota; class Cyanobacteriia; order Cyanobacteriales; family Laspinemataceae; genus Koinonema. The sequence goes on from DVDU01000280.1 coordinate 13,372, forward strand.
ACCAGGAAAACACAGTAATTGCAGATTTTAATCCTACCGAAGATGTGTTGGCTTTGGCATTCAATAATATATCGGTGCAAGATATGAATATTGTTGCCGGTGAAAATGGTGCAGAAATTAAATATCAAATTTATATTGACTGGAATATTTATGAGGCAAGAACTGTCGCTACTCTGACTGGAGTAGATGCCAATCAGGTTAGCATTGAGGATTTTCTGGTTTTGATGAATTAAATTTTTCTGGGATTTAAGCGGTTTTCAGTAGTGTTGGTGACAACAGAGGGGGGCTCTGGCTCTGACGAGCAGGGTCCCCCTCTGTTATGGGGATTTCTGTGTCACCCCGTCCCCCCTGCTCCCCCCGTCACATTTCCCCAGGCCGAACCGAAGGTGAGCGCCAGCGATCGCTCCTGCCCGATTTCGGGGCAAGATATAACATAGGAGAATAGCCCCAGCCTCTAAACTATTCCTTCAGGGTGCTGTAAATTAATTAGGGAAAGTGAGGTTAAGTCTATGCTAAAAACCAGTTTGATTGTCGGGTCCGTTATCTTAGCCGCTCTTTATATCGCTGTTGGCGACCAAATCACCTTTTTGCCCAAAGAAATGAAAACTGCTAGCGTGCAAGCGCGCACTAGCATCGTCAACTTTGGCGGTAAATTGATTCCGGGTTGGGTGACAAAAACCAAGGATAAGAAAAATGATGCTTGGGATAAGCAGGATCCGGAAAACCAGCCTGCTCAATAGTCAGGAGAATTACTGGGTTAGGGGTGTAGTCCCCAGTGTCGCCACTGTGAATGCCCCTAACCAGGGGTGGTTTATTTATTCTTCAACCAGCTAAACATGGCGCGCAAATCTTTGCCCACCGCTTCAATGGGATGTTCGGCTTCTTGACGACGCATGGCGGTGAATCCGGGTTTGCCTGCTTGGTTTTCTAGTACGAATTCCCGTGCAAATTGGCCTGCTTGAATTTCCTTGAGGATTTTCTGCATTTCGGCGCGGGTTTCGTCGGTGACGATGCGCGGGCCGCGTGTGTAATCGCCGTATTCGGCGGTGTTGGAGATGCTATCGCGCATTTTGGCTAAACCGCCTTCCACAATCAAATCTACAATCAGTTTGACTTCGTGGAGGCATTCAAAGTAGGCTAATTCTGGCTGGTAGCCTGCGGCTACGAGGGTTTCAAAACCGGCTTTAATCAATGCGGATAAGCCGCCGCAAAGTACGACTTGCTCGCCGAAGAGGTCGGTTTCGGTTTCTTCGCGGAAGCTGGTTTCGAGGATACCGGCGCGGGTGCCACCGATGCCTTTGGCGTATGCCATCGCCCGATCGCGTGCTTGACCGGTAGCATCTTGATAAACGGCAAACAGACAGGGTACACCTTCTCCCTGTTCATACGTCCGACGCACCAGGTGGCCGGGACCTTTGGGGGCCACCATCACCACATCCACCGATTCTGGGGGGACCACCTGGCCGAAGTGAATATTAAACCCGTGGGCAAAAGACAGCACTTTGCCTTCGCTGAGGTAGGGCTCGATTTCTTCTTTGTAAACCGTCTTTTGCACTTCATCGGGCAGCAAAATCATAATCCAGTCAGCGAGTTTGGCGGCTTCCGCCACGGGGTAAACGGTCAAACCCGCATCTTTAGCCTTGATTGCCGACTTGCTGCCCGGATACAAGCCGACGATTACATTGACACCGCTATTTTTGAGGTTGAGGGCGTGGGCGTGACCTTGAGAGCCGTAGCCGATGATGGCAACGGTTTTGCCAGCGAGTAGGTCTAAGTTTGCATCAGTGTCGTAGTACATCCGGGCCATAGTGGGCTTCTCCTTCGGAGAGGGGTATCTGCAAACTCAATATTGTATCAAATATGTCTATCTGGTGAAAAATTTTTTTTAGGCTCACCGGGAGCCCGTCTGACTAGGAACGGCTCGATCGGGCTACTCCGCCTGGACCCAAAACCAGTTGCGGCTCTCGGTTAAGGGTTCTATCTCCGCCTGCTTGAAGTGGAAATGTTCTCCCCACCCGCGTCGGGGATGAAAAAATCGCACCAGTTGCCCAGACCGCCAAATCATAGAACCAACTGGCGAGCTTTGGCTTTGGCCATCGTCATTATATGCTCTAATACCAGAAATTTGTCCAAATCCCTGCGTTCTTCTGGTTCCAATCCTTCAGTTTTGGAGCGATAAATCAGTTCTTCTAAACGTGCCTTGGCACTATCTGACAGTTGAAAATTGATGACAGTCTCTGGGGTAGTTCCTGCCGCAATAAAATCGATGACATTATCATAAACTCGGGCGATTTTTAATTGGTCATTTGTCCTTGGTCATTTGTCGTTGGCTATTAATTGATTAATAGTTGGCAATTGTTAATTAAGGATTAATCCCAGTCTCCTAGTCTCCCCGGACTGGGGTGTAACTTGGTTAGAATATGTGCTAATGATAGGGGATTGTAGTGATGGGGGCAGCAGAGAACCGGAAACCAACGATGTCAGTGTCCAGCAAATTCTCGGAGAATTATTACGCCTTGCTGGGGTTGTCCGCCTCGGCTTCGGCGCTGGAAATTCGCCGTGCTTATCGGGAGATGAGTAAGATTTACCATCCCGATACGACAAAATTGCCTCAAGATGAGGCCAAAGAAAAGTTCCAACAGCTCAAGGAAGCCTACAATACCCTGAATGACCCGATGCAGCGGCAACTATACGACCAGCGACAACGATCGGCTCTTGTGAGGCACCAGGTTTATCGAGGAAATTCGGTTTCTGGACAGCAAAGGTATTCCTCTGCATATATCGATGCCACCGATCGCCCTTTATCCACGGGGGAGGTTGTGGCGCTGTTGCTGATGGCTCTGACGTTGGTGGGATGTTTGTTACTGGCAGTGGCGATCGGGCTAACTCGGGGTGAGGCTGCCTTCCAACCCCCTCCAGTGCCCACCATCACCCCAGCCGTAGAGGAATCAATACCAGATTTCCAGTCAAATGTCAACCTCCCGGCCAACATTAAATATTACTGGGGCTGAGAGTACAGATAAAGGTAAAATTAAATCTTAACCGCCTAAATCACGATTTGTTGGTGATATGACTCTTCCCTCTCCAGACACCCCCCTATATAATCATCCCCTCCCCGAAATCGAGCAATGGTTGCGCGAGCTGGGGTGCGAGCAAGACTCGCAGGAGTTGAACTTTTGGCGCGTGGAAAAACCAACTTGGAAAGCCGAGCTAACTCTGGAGGTAGAGCATATCAGCATCCGCTATATGAATAGCGGTTATGGCAGCCCAGATATTGAACGCAATTTCAAATACTCATTAACCCGGCAAGATATAGAATCTGCTATTTTAGCCGGACCTTAATTGACAATTGACAATTGATAATTGACAATTATCAATTATCAATTGTCAATTGTAAAATCACAATTTGCCAAAGCGGCGGTGACGCTGCTGATAAGAATAGATGGCGCGATGAAACTCTTGGCGATCGAAGTCTGGCCAGAGGGTATCAGTGACATACAATTCTGAATAAGCAGCTTGCCAGAGCAAGAAGTTGCTCAGACGCATTTCGCCACTGGTGCGGATGAGGAGGTCGGGGTCGCCGAGGTCGGCGGTGTAGAGGTGGCGCTCAAACAGGATTTCATCGATTTGGTCGGGTTGGAGCTGACCCCGCTGCACCTTTTCGGCGATCGCCCGACAAGCCTGGACAATTTCCTGGCGTCCGCCGTAATTCGTCGCCACCGTAAACTTAATATCTTTATTATTCCGGGTAGCCGTCATCGCGCTGTCAATTTCAGCTTGCAGAGATTTCGGCAATGCCTCCAAATTGCCCACAAAGCGAATTTGGACATTTTCGGCCATCATCTCCTTTAATTCTTGCCGCAACACCCGCTCAAACAGGGACATCAAAAAATTCACCTCATCCAGGGGGCGTCCCCAGTTTTCGCTGGAAAAAGCATAGGCAGTCAAAGCGCCAATGCCCCAATCCTTGCAGCAGCGCAAAAGTGCTTTGAGGGAATCAACGCCCCGCTGATGCCCCATAATTCTGGGAAGTCCTTTCCGTTTAGCCCAACGACCATTCCCATCCATAATCACTGCCACGTGATTCGGTAGTCTTTCCCGATCGAGATCGGGAGGCAGCTGTTGCAGAGCAGTTTGCTTGGCAATCATTTTTTTCTTCGAGACGCCGATGGTGGAAGACGGAGTAAACGCGAAACCAGTGCCAATCCTTGGGAACCGAGCTGACGGCTCAAATTCCGCAAATCTGGTGCTACGGCTTCGCGCTGAACCGTTTGAGAGAATTTAGAACCGAGCAGTTCTTTCAGTTTACTGCTAGTCAAAGGTCGATTCAGGGTGCCCCGCTCAGCCAGGGAAATCGAGCCTGTTTCTTCAGATACAACAACGCAGATGCAATTTTCGACCCGCTCCGTAATTCCCATCGCGGCCCGATGGCGGGTGCCCAGCTTTCTCGACGCCGTGCGTTCTGATAGGGGTAAGATTACCGCCGCTGCCACAATTCGGGATGCTCGGATTAACACTGCCCCATCGTGCAGCAGAGTAGCAGTTTGGAAGATCGTCTGCAATAGTTCTTTCGACACCTCTGCATTCAGCTTCACCCCGGGGTAGGTAAAATCCCGCTCATCAATTGGGTCGCTAGTTTCCAGAATCATCAGGGCCCCAGTGCGGTTTTGGGATAGGTCTTTGACCGCATCGACAATTTCATCAAGAACGCTATCGGGTTTAGGAATGGCGCTACGGCTGGGTTGAAACAGCTTGCGAATTTCTCCTTTGCCCAATTGTTCGAGAAACCGACGGAATTCTGACTGGAGCATCACCGCCATCGCTACCGCCGAGCCGATGGTTAAGTTGTTCAGCACAAAACTGAGCAACCTCAGCTCTAGTCTGGTACTCAGCGCCGACGCTACCATCAGGATAATAAATCCCCGCACCATCCACAGGGTGCGACGCTCTCCAATCAGCACCAGCACCATATAAGTGAGAGCCAGCACTAACCCGATATCGATCGCGTCTTTTAGCCAAATCCCCTCTCCGATCCATTGCCTTCCACCATCAAACAGTTTCAGCGGCAAGGACCATGACCAAGCCCAAGCAGAAATTGTCCATAAATATCCCATCGCGGCGACGATTGACCTTGCGCTTTACCTATTTGTCAAAAGTCATTTGTCATTTGTCATTGGTCATTGGTCACAAGTCACTTGTCCCTTGTACGGGCGAAAAGCGAATCGCCCCTACCAAATGACAAAGGACAAATGACTGGGGACAAATGACTTTTGACCAAAACAAAAGCCCGGAGGCATAATGGACCCGGAGACGGCTATCTCAAGATGCCATGTTACTCACTTTATGAAAACTAAAGTGATTTTTATTTAAGTTCTTTTAAAGTGAGTAACATTCTGGCGATGATTACCCCTATCCCTAGGGAAGTTCCGGCGCCATCAATCGCTCTGGTAAGCGATCGTGTCGGATTAAATCCTCGTAAGTTTCCCGTTGCAAGAAGAGGTTCGCCTCACCATTTCTGACCAAAACTGCAGCCGGTCGGGGCAGGCGATTATAGTTAGACGCCATACTGTAATTGTAGGCGCCAGTACCCATAACTACCAGGATATCTCCAGTTGCCGTGACTGGTAATTGAGCATCTTTAATCAGAATATCCCCAGATTCGCAGTGCTTACCCGCGATCGTCACGTTTTCCGTCATGGGTGCAGACATTTGGTTTGCCACCACTGACCGATAAGAAGACTGGTAAGTGATAGGACGCGGGTTATCCGACATCCCCCCATCAATGGAAATATAAGTGCGGATGTTGGGAATTGTTTTTTGTGCCCCCACAGTGTAGGCGGTGACGCAAGCTGGACCAATCAAAGAGCGCCCCGGTTCACAAAGCAGCTTTGGTAAAGGCAATTGCTGCGCCTCACAGGCAGTAGCCACGCCAACGCTGACTCGCTGTACCCACTCATCGATACTCGGTGGGTCGTCCGCTTCCGTATAGCGAATGCCCAAACCACCACCCACATTTAATTCTGTCAGCTCTAAACCGCATTCCCGCGCCAACACCAGCCACTGTACCAAAACCCCGGCTAAATCCGTATGGGGTTGCAGTTCAAAAATCTGGGAACCTATGTGAGCATGAATGCCGCAGCAAGTGAGACTACGCTGGCCGCTGATAAACCGAAATACCTCTTCTACCTGGTCTGGGTCGAAGCCGAATTTACTATCTAAATGGCCAGTGCGGATGTATTCGTGGGTGTGACATTCGATACCAGGGGTGAACCGCACCATAATTCGGATGGGTTGGTTCGATGTCATGGCCGCTAAAGTGCGCAACTCCAGCCAGTTATCCACCACCACCGTACAACCCGAGGCCACTGCAAAGCGCAATTCTTCTGGGGATTTGTTATTGCCGTGGAAATAGATTTTCCCGGGGTTGACCCCGGCTTGTAGAGCGGTATAGACTTCACCGCCGCTCACTACGTCAATTCCTAAGCCTTCATTAGCGGCGATCGCGCAAATAGCCAAACAATTCCAAGCCTTAGAAGCATACAACACCAGGAATTCTCCCGGATAGTAGCGGGCAAAAGCCTCCCGATACTGCCTGCAACCAGCTCTGAAGGTGTCTTCGTCCAAAATGTATAGGGGCGATCGAAACTGCTGCACCAATGTCACCACATCACAACCGCCGATTTCCAGGTGGTCCTGCTCATTCACCCTGGCTGTCAGAGGCAGTAACTGTTGATTGGGCGATCGCGATTCTGATCCCCCCATTGGAGCCGGTAGATACTGATAGCCCGATATCGGCACTGCCTTTTCTTGAATAGATACCATAAAAATTAACTAACTTCCCCCAGATTCAGCTCGGGGCGTATAACTTCCCAATCCAGTGTACAATTCAGCGGTACTTCCAGTCTTGCCGAGCCACTATCCCCCGTGCTATGGCTGAAATCGAATTATCCCCAGAAACTGCTAAAGTTCTAGAAATTAAACCCCTCACCACAGACCTCCTCCCCGCTGCCGTAGAACTCGATCGCCTGTGCTTAGGCGGGATGTGGACTCTCAACGGCTATGAACGGGAACACACCAGCCCCAACAGCGACCTCCTCGCCATCTCCGTCCCCAACCCCAATGGTCCACATCTAGTGGGAATCGGTTGCCTTTGGGCCATCTTAGAAGAAGCCCATATCACCCTCATCGCCGTTCACCCCCAATACCAAGGCCAAGGCTTCGGTCAAGCCCTACTCTACCACCTTCTGCACCGCGCCCGGTTGCGACAGCTAGAATGGGCCACCTTAGAAGTCCGCACCACCAACCAACCCGCCATCTCCCTTTACCAGAAATTCGGTTTTCAAGAAGTCGGACGCCGCCGCCGCTACTATGCTGATACTGGCGAAGACGCCCTGATTTTGTGGCGTTCCGGTTTGCACCAACCCGAATTTCCCCTCACTTTAGCCGCCTGGGAGCAAGAAATATCATCCCGCCTTCAGGCATCCGGTTGGTTATTTATTTCCCAATAGGGGCATTTTCTTTCATATTTTCTTAAGATTCTTGATAACATGTAGGGGCGGCCCCCCGTGGTCGCCCCGTGGTCGCCCCCCGTGGGCGAAGGCTCACTTCGAGCCAGCAAAAATATCGCTCTTTAATAGGAGGAAAAAACCTGATGATGAATATACTAATGGCCGCTGCCGCCACTGGGGGTAAATTTCCCGTCGCCTTTACCGCCGTTTACGTCGTCGGTTTTATTGCCGCCGTCGGGATCGGCTCGATCGCCTGGTACAACTCCAAGCGTCCCCCCGGTTGGGAAGACAAAGACCGCCCCGGCTTCGTCCCCGAAGTGAAAACCGAAACCGAATCCGACACCAACAAATAAGAATCAAGGCCAGAAGATGTAGGGGCAATTGATTAATTGCCCCTACAGCAACGCCTTAGTGAGCAGAACCGTTGCCGTGATATTTATCCGTATCGTAAAAACCGTTTTTGGTGCCGAAAAACAGGCAAGAAACAGTAAAAATTACCGTCAATACCGCAAGCACTAACTTCACATCCATAGAATACCCGCCCTCTAGGCGATAAATTCACGCCAAGAATGTATTTTAAATCCTACACCACCCATCCGTCCACCCAGGGGGAGGGGGGAAGGTTCTTAGTCGGGCTTTAGCCCTCCTAGACCCACCGCAGAATCAGGGCTGAAGCCCTACTACAAACCGAAAATTACAGAATAATTTCTTCACCCCGATCGGTGAAGCGCACTTCCTCGATACCCCACTGACGATTCTCGATTAAAGTGCGGCGCAAACTGCCAAACAGGGAGAATTGCTCGCAACTGGACATGGACACAAATCGACGCTGGGATCCCGGCGTGAGGCGCATATCCACCGTAGCGACGCCAGTGCTAGGGTTAATATTGATGCGATAACCCGCCACCGTAAAATCAGCACTGTTGCGCGCTTCTAAAACTTTACCCACTGCTGCTTCTATCGGTTGCTCCGCCGATACCGCCACTTGCTCGGGAATCAACTCCTGGCATAGGGGGTCCGGTTTATAGATTGTTACTGTGACGGTTTGGGGATTGCTGGCGGTGGAGGGGGAGACGGGGGGAGGGGGAGACGGGGAGACGGGGGGACGGGGGGACGGGGAGACGGGGAGA
>DVDU01000255.1 GCA_015296065.1 Oscillatoriaceae cyanobacterium M33_DOE_052
ACTCCCCACACTCCCCACACTCCCCACACTCCCCCGTCTCCTTTTCCCCCCTCTCCCTACCTGGTCGAGGCGATGCACTGAGCCTGTCGAAGTGGGACGGGGGTGAGGGCAATATCGAGTGTTTCATTTTTATTTGAAATCACTATATTTATATTTTATATTTTGCTATTAGCTAAATTTTTTAAATAAAACTTAAGATTTTGTCTGAGTTAAAACTTGATTTAAGAGTAAATTATAATTAGATTAAGATTTAAAAGCAGCGATTTCCTAGCAGGCGGCTGCCTAGATTGGGATTGAATCTGCCTATTTGATGAAATCGCCCTGCCCCAAGGCTTGATAAACCTGGCGAATCATATCATAATCAGTATCTTGGGCAGCAACTATCTGGGAGCCTAGGTATTTTTTGGTAGATTCCCCGGCCACTAGACCTGTAATTAGTTGCGCCTGGTTTGCTACCATCAGGGCAGTGATGTTATCCACAAATTCAGGAGCCAAGTGGCTGCTAGCAACCAACACATCACTGGGGAGGGGGGCGCTGGTGGCAAGAGCTGGAAATTCAGATGCAGAAAGGAATTCTCGGTAGTCGATCGCCGAACCACCCCAAGCATCTGCCTCGCCATTTTTCAACGCCGCCACACTACCTTCATCTCCCAACATTAAAGTGGTAATATCCGATTTAGGATTCAATCCCGCATCTAAAAGCAGTTTCAAAGGACCGAGATGGCCGCTGGTAGAACCCACATCGGAGAGAGCGATTTTTTTCCCCTTCAATTCCCCTAATGACTTAATCGCACTGGTAGCGGGCACAGCAATAATAGAATGGTAGTTAGGGCGGGTAATGGCTATTGACGCCACCGCATTGGTACGAGCGCGAATCACCACATATTCCGAAGGTCCCGCCAGCGCTAAATCTACCTGATTCAACTGCAAAGCCGATGCTGCCGCCGTGGTATTCGCCACCGGGAAAAATTCGATTTTTACCCCCAAGACTGCCTCCAAGCTGCGCCGAAATGGCTCATAATCTTGCTGCAACTTTTCCAGGCTCAGGGCATCTGTCACCGCCAAGCGCAGTTTTTCTGGATTTTTAAGCGCCACAGGTGCATCAGTGCCACTACGGGTATTTTGGGCGGTGCCACAGCCAACTACAAATAACATCGAGTACCAGATGAAATTGCGTCTTTTCATATTTTCTTAATTTTTTTCCTAGGTAGTAACAGCTTCATTTATGATAATATAAGCCTGTTTTGAATTGGGATTTTTGGGGCTAAAGCCCTGGTTCGTAGTTGGGCTTGAGCCCTCCGGATTAGGCTAAACCCTAACTACGAACTTATGCGTCTGGATATTGAAACTTTTACGGTTCACAAACGTTTTCCCCTGACCATCAGTCGTGGTACTACCGCCCAAACTACTAATGTCTGGGTGCGCGTCAGCCACGATGGCATCGAAGGTTGGGGAGAAGCGTCGCCATTTTCCGCTTCTGGATCATTACAATCCACAGAGGCGATCGTTGCCGCTTTGCAAGCAATTGCCCCAGTGGCGACACAGTGGCATCCCTTAGATAGGCAGCAAATTGAGACATTTTTGCTCGAGCATAACGTCCCTTCGGCGGCGAGAGCGGCGATCGATGTAGCCTTGCATGACTGGTTGGGGAAAAAGGCGGGATTGCCTTTATGGCGGCTGTGGGGACTGGAACGCCCCAGAATTGTCCCCACTTCTGTCACGATCGGCATCAATCCCCCGGAAATCGCCCGGGAAAGGGTCAGAGCCTGGTTACAGTTAACCCCGGTGCGGGCTTTAAAGGTAAAATTAGGTAACCCATCCGGCATCGAGGCCGATCGGGCAATGCTCACAGCCCTGCTAGAGGAAGCCCCACCAGACCTACTTCTGAGCGTAGATGCTAACGGCGGCTGGAATCTCGATGAGGCAGTGCAAATGTGCCATTGGCTCGCCACCAAAAAAGTCAAGTATGTAGAGCAACCACTACCAGTGACCGCCCGTGATGAGCTAGCCGAATTATACACCCTTTCCCCCCTGCCCATATTTGTGGATGAAAGCTGTTTTACCAGCCAGGATGTGCCCGGTTTGGCAGATAGAGTACATGGGATTAATATCAAACTGATGAAGTGCGGCGGCTTAACCGAAGCGATGCGCACCATCCACGCCGCCCAGACACACGGTTTGCAAGTAATGTTTGGCTGCTATTCTGACAGCACTTTAGCCAATACAGCCATGTCACACCTCGCACCCCTGGCCAATTATCTCGATTTAGATAGTCATTTAAATTTAGTAGATGACCAGTTTGTGGGGTCACAGATGCAAAATGGCTGTTTAGTTCCCAATGATTTACCGGGTTTGGGGGTAACGCGCCATGAGGATTGAAGATAATCATCGAGTGGCAATTTTGCAACATGGAGGTATTCTCGGTTCCAGTGGCAAAACCGGTTTAACTCTAATGCGCTACAGCTCCGCCAAAATTGTCGCCGCGATCGACCAGGAATCGGCTGGGGGTTCGCTAAAGGAGCTAACAGGGATTGACCGGAATGTGCCGATCGTCCCTGATATAGCCGCCGCATTGGCATTTCAACCAGATATATTAGCCATAGGCATTGCACCATCAGGCGGCGCACTCCCGCCAGAGTGGTGGCGCGAAATTGAAACCGCAGTTAGAGCCGGATTATCCATAGTCAACGGTTTACACACCCATCTCGGTCATAATCCCGAACTGCAAATGCTCCTGAGTGACGGTCAGTGGATTTGGGACGTGCGCCAAGAACCACCAGGATTAAGCATCGCCAGCGCCAAAGCCCGAGATTTAAGCTGTCGCCGCGTCCTCACCGTAGGTACAGATATGTCCGTGGGCAAAATGTCCACCAGCATAGAAATGAATCGCACCGCCAAACGGCGGGGTCTGCGTTCTCACTTCGTCGCCACCGGTCAAGCCGGTTTAATGATTGCCGGAGAAGGAATTGCCTTAGACGCCGTGCGGGTAGATTTTGCCGCTGGCGCCGTAGAACACGCCGTATTGCGCGCCGGTCGCGATGCCGATATCGTCTTTGTGGAGGGCCAGGGGTCCTTACTACACCCCGGTTCTACCGCCACCCTCCCCCTCTTGCGAGGGTCTCAACCCACCCACCTGGTATTAGTCCACCGCGCCGGTCAAACTCACGTGCGCAACCATCCGCACGTCCCCATTCCACCCTTACCCCAAGTAATTCAACTTTATGAAATGGTGGCGGCGGCGGCGGGAGCATTTGCGCGGACGCGGGTGGCTGCAGTTGCCCTCAATACAGGACACATCAAGGATGATGAAATCGCCCTAGAGGCAATTAACCACATTCGCTATGAAACTGGTTTACCTTGCACCGACCCCGTGCGCTTTGGTGGCGCCGAACTCCTCGAAGCCATCAGTAAAGGCTCGTAGTAGGCCTTCAGCCCTTCCGGAGGCTCGTAGTAGGGCTTCAGCCCAATCCGGAGGCTCGTAGTAGGGCTTCAGCCCAATCCGGAGGGCTAAAGCCCAACTACAAACCTAAGCCCTACTACAAACCTAAGCCCTACTACAAACCTCAATTCTGAGATAAATTATATCATTTTCTCTATTTATTCGCCGTGATTTTTCAGCATCACTAATTACAAGGCAGCAAAATTTCAAATTCTGTCCCCACGCCTACTGTGGATTTGAGATTCAATTGTCCCTGATGCTTTTCTGTAACAATTTGATGGCTGATGGCCAAGCCTAAACCAGTGCCCTTGCCCACAGGCTTAGTGGTGAAAAAACTATCAAAAATTCGCTGCTGAATTTCGGGATGGATGCCATGCCCATTATCAGCGATGCGAATCGCCGCGTGAGACTTGCCCGCGATTTCTACTAATTCTGTAGTAATTTCTATTCGGGGTTGCCACTGGTTTGACTCAGCCAGTGCCTCTTGATGTTCATTCAAAGCGTCAATGGCATTCCCGATAATATTCATAAAGACTTGGCTAAGCTGCCCGGAATAGCAGTTTATTTCTGGCAATTGTCCATAGTTTTTAACCACTTCAATCCCATATTTGAGTTGGCCTTCTAAAATCAACAGCGTGCTGTCAATGCAGGCGTGTAAGTCTGCTGGTTTCGCCGCTTTCTCATCCATATGGGAAAAATTGCGCATTCCGCCGACAATTTGATGCAGCCGCTCTGCTGCAGTTTGAATGGCCAGCAAAACTTTTGGCAAATCAGCTTGTAAAAAATCAAAATCGATTTTTTCTCTCGTGGCGGCGATAAAATCCTGTTTCTCGGTCAATTCTGCCTCGTAATCTGATGCTAAACCCATCAAATCTTGGCAGTAGTTGAGCAAAAAGCCGATATTGCCGCCGATGCAGTTGACCGGATTTTTCATTTCGTGGGCGACTTCCGCCACCATTCGCCCCAAACTCGCCATTTTTTCGGTTTGGATGAGCTGCGCTCGGTTTTGCTCTTGGATGGTTTTGGTGGCTAGCTCGTGGATGCGAGCCTGGGCTACCAGTAGTTGATGCACGTCCAGGAGGCGGTAGGTTTTGGGTGCGAGTTGCACTACTATGGGCTCGTCGAGCAACTCGGGAGAGCGTTGCAGGGAGCGGCGCGCTGCCATCACGATTAACGTGTTGGCGGGGAAAATCAACATATCAGTTTTGGCAAATTGATACAGAGTTTTAATCGATCGGCGGGAAAACAGCTCTACACCATAGGGACGGCTGAGATGTTCCAAACACCGCCGCCGGGAAATCATCCCCACTAGGTCTCCCCGCTCCATCAAAACCACTCCGGGTAGCAGCTTATTTTCTGAAAAAGCTTTCACCAGCTCCCCTCCCGGTCGGGTCGAGTCTAGGTGAAAATCGTAAAGCCGCAGCTCCTCGATCGTTGAGTCTAGCCGCATTTGCCGTTCCTGTGTTTCCGGCGCGGCGATCCCTGATAAATCCGGCCAGGTCGCTCCCGCTACTCCCATAACTCCAGCTCCCATATGAGATTTTTTCTATACCGCTACTAAAACTCCAATTTAAAGTATAGTAATAAAGTCACTAATTTATCAACTTTCAATATAAATTTTTATTTCTGCTTGTTTAAAAATTTAATTTTTATTTAACTCGTTCTTAACTTACTCACAATCTACTTAATCAGTGTTTAAATGATTGGGCTTTAGGGGTTAGATCACAGCAGCAACGACTCTCAATGTAGCGTAAATGTTCAATATAGCATAAAATTTTACCTAATTTTACCAGCAATTCCTGAATGTTGAAAATTTATCCAGCCTGTTCAGAAATAATCTGAGCCGCTCTCAAAGTCCCTCTCCCTTTTTGGTCGAGGGATTTAGGGTGAGGGTGCGCTGCCAATATTTTTGCAAAGCTCGATCGGCAGCACCAGCATCAATCCAATCCCTCCCATAAGTAGCCATAAATCGCAAAAAAGATGCTACGGCTTTTACTTGCTCTTCATTAAATAACCGAAACCGATGATAAGGGTCATAATCTGGGTATTTTTTATCTTCATAAACATCCAAAGAATAAATCATCATATCCAGTGAGTTAGACTTGGTAATTTGATAATTTTTGATTGCCCAAATCATGTAGGCGGGAAGATAATAGCGAAATCCTTTGGCATCGAAAAAGTGAAAAACATCGCTAAATTCTTCTAGCCATTGGACTGGCACATCTTGCCACCGGGATTCTGTGTCTTTCTGGCGAGCGGCGGCGCGTCCGCTCTCCCCTTCATAATCATCAATAGCTCTCGCTTCGTGCAGGGAAACCCCATCATCCCTAGTAACCCCATCAAATGCTTTTATAATCTGCTGAATCAGGTGTAAGCTGGCGGCATCAGCTTGGGCATCAATAGTCTGCCAATTGGGGTCTCTTTGGTCTGTGCTGCTGGGAGAGCGCACATAACTGAGCCATTCTCGCTCACAAGCGCCGAATGCGATAAAGTTTCGCTGTGCGTAACGCCGGGAAACATCGTTAGAACCTGGTTCATCGTCAGTGAGGGAATCTTCCCAACAGCAAATTGGGCAAATTAAATATGTCCCTGGTGGTTTTTCCGTCAGGGTGAGATAACCGCAACAGAGACATGGATAGAGCATTGATAATTGATAATTGATAATTGATAATTGATAATTATCAATTGTTAATTGTTAATTGTTAACGGAGAGGGAGGGATTCGAACCCTCGGAACCTTTCGGTTCACTCGATTTCAAGTCGAGCGCAATCGACCACTCTACCACCTCTCCAAGCTGTCTGCACCCGAAGGCTGCAGCAACCAGTTTTAGAATATAGAGTTACTATAGCATCCTCTAGGCGAATTGGGCTAGGGGTTGGGCAGGACGATGGTAAAGAATTTCTACGGAGATGGTTTGGAAACTGCGGTTAAGCCAAACGAGGGAGGCGGTTTCCACGGTGGACCCTTTGAGGGTGACGATCGAGAAGTTGCGGTGACGATCGCCCAGGGATGTATCCACAATGCGGGGGACGCGGGCGGCGTTGAGATACAATGTCCCCGACTCACCCACGTGTAAAGATTTGCGCAGATATTCTTTGGTATAGCGCAGGTGGTGGTGCATATGGCCAAAAGCTACCAGGGGAATAGTTTTGCCTAACTCCCGCGTCTGGGCGATCGCCTCGGAGAAATCCGGATCGCCAAAATCACCCCCTACCGGTTTCCAGTCCTTACCGCAGGGGTCCGACGGCAAATCCCCCAAACCCTTTGGCCCATTATGGCCCAAAAAAATCACCACATCCGTAGCCGCACTCTCCACCGCCGCCACAATTCGCGTTGTCGATTCCGCAAAACTACTCACCCCATAGCGTTCCTGATAAAAATCCCCATACTTCCACTCAGAACCACCCCAACTAAAAGGACGACTCCCCACCACCGTCAAACCAAATTGGGGGAAATCCAACTTCCCAAAACCCACATGAGATGAGCCCAACAAATCTAACTGGGCCTGCACTCTGTCAGTATTGCGCAGTTCTGGGGGACATTTGGCGCGTCCCCACGGTGTGGCGGTCCACCAGGCATCGTGATTACCCAAAGTCACCGCCTTGGGAATGTCCAAAGCGGCGATGCGGTGTACTAAGTCCACCGACTCATTGCCGAAATCCCCCACAAACAACACCAAATCCACTCCCAAGCGTTGCAATGCCTCCCCGTCGGCGGCTTCCCATTGCTCGTGAACATCACCAACCACGGCGATTTTGACTGATTTTTCGGGTTCTGACATCGATTCTGTACAAGGTTTTCTCTCTAGGATAAACTCCGCAAGGAGAGATCGCAACACCAAAAAAGGCCCCCTGGGAAAGGGGGGATGGGAGGATTGGGAATTTGCTGGCAGGTTAAAAATATTCCGAAGAAGATGTGGGTAATAATAGCAGTTCCCCAGATTTAAATCGAGCAATATCAACCCAGAGCGCTTTCTTTTTCCGCTTTTTTTCTATAAAAGTCAGTTCATCGATTTGATAAAAAGCTGGGTTAGCAAAACCACATTGATAGAGCTGAATTACTTCGTGACCTTGCTTGCCTTTGTAAGCAAAAACATTTTCCAAGCATCCCAGATAGCGAATATCGGTTAAGTCGGCTTGGATTTCTTCTTGAAATTCTCTTTTCAGGGCATCTTGGCTGCCTTCGCCAAATTCCACCCCACCACCGAGAAAGCGGTAAAAGGTTTGGTTGGTTACGGGGTCGTAACCTTGGGAGACAAATAGACGATCGTCCCGGCGAATCAAACCTAAAGCCACTACCCTAATTTTACCATCTTTAGCCATTTGTCCTTTGTCCTTTGATAATTGATAATTGATATAGTCATTTCAAATAACCATGAGACACTCAATACTGCCCTCACCCCCGTCCCCTCTCCCAGGTAGGGAGAGGGGAGAATCACAGACAAAACCCATCCCCCCATGCTCCCCTTTCTCCCCTTTCTCCCTTTTTGGGAGAAAGGGGTTGGGGGATAGAGGGCAACTATGCAGGCACTTGATGTCTCACTCTTATTTGAAATGACTATAATTGATAATTGATAATTGTCATTGGTGCATATTCAAAACTCCTGTCCCCTGTGACTGAGCGAGGTCTAACGATGGGGTCTGGTTTTGGGTTGAGGGCAATGTACCAGCTCGTAGGGGCCGAAACCTTATTTTACTGCTGTAATTATCAATTGTCAATTGTCAATTATCAATTATCATTTTGTCCTTTGTCCGTAGTTGGGTTGAGGAAGGAAACCCAAACGACAAGACTTTTGGGCTAAAGCCCAACTACGAACGGTAAGAGGAGAAAATGTTTTTTTGGGCTAAAGCCCAACTACGAATGGTAAGAGGAGTGAATGTTGTTGTAATCAGCCAAATCGGGGCGACTTTCGCTATCTTCCACTGGCCAATCTTCGTTTTCCCCGCCGATGATGAACTGTCGGATGGGGACATATTCTTGGGCGAGTTGGGTGAGGGAATTAATCAGCACATCAAGGGCGATCGCGTCGCTGGTGCCCAAATCCAACCAACACCGCGCCCAAAGCCCTTGATACTCAAATTGTCCCATATTGTGCATCAGCGCCATCATGCTCGCATCCGCTGACTGAGCATCGTAATCCATATAACTAATATCAACCCCGGTTTCCTGCACTTGCAGGTTTTCCGCATTGAACCCCCCCAGCTTCCCCAGGAAAAACCAGGAGTCGAATACTTCTTCTACATATTGCTTTTCTTGCTCGCTGGGCACCATCTCGAATTCCAGCCAGAACCAAACATTAAAAGGGTCGAACTCTCGGAAAATAACTTGCATCTTTTCGGGGTCGTAGCTCCATATTTGTCCGTCTGGGAAGACGGAAGATAATTTGAGGGGCAATTCATTAATTGCCCCTCCGGGGAGTTGGTTTAGCTCCGGTAGCAGTCTTCAACCTCTCCCTACCCGTTTTGAGTTTACCGGAAATTGAGTGCCGTTGCCCTAAGATGGGGCGGTGAGCCGCTGGATGCGGCGGGCATTGCGATCGCGCTCTTTCTGTAACTGACGCTGCAGACCAGGAGGGAATTTGGCCGGAGCCTGGGCTAAAGCCGCATCAAAATTCGCTTGAGCTTCTTGCAGCAGCGCCAAATCCCGGTCCCCCCCCTTCTCTACCAAAATTTGGGCTTTCAGATAAAACAGCTCCGGGTTATCTGGCGTGATCTGCAAAGCCTGGTTAACCGCCGCCAGCGCCTCAGCCTGCTGGTCCAAATCACGGTAGCCCAACGCCAGACCCCGATAAGCCAGATAGTCCGGTCCGGCGTAGTCTCGCAAGCGTTGAATCGCCTCTGCTGGGTCAGCAAAGGGCAAATTCACCGCCAGCATCAAATCCATAAATCCCTTAATCAAATTCACCTCTGGGTCTTCGGCGGAGATTTTTTCCGCCTCCCCCAAGTGATGAAACACCTGTTGCAGCTTATTAAGCGCTTTCGGGGTGCCGCGAATCGTGCCTTCACGGCTGATAATGTAAGCACCTTCTAGGAAATGACCCACCGCCGTGTAGAGGTTGCCCCGCAGGGCATCGGTTGTGGTCAGTTCTTCCGCCGTTTCCCGGGTGCGGCTGGCGTAGGTGTCTAAATCGTCCCAGTCTTCTTCCAAATAGGCGAAAGCAGCCTTCATAGCATAAATCAAAGGCTCTTTAGGCTCTTCTTTGGCTGCATCTTTGAGGATATTATTAGATTCCTGGTAGTTGCCCTCTTGGAACAACACCCGAAATGCTCTTTCCGTGGTGTCGCCGATCGCCCGAGGATTTTCGGTTCTAAATGGATCCCCAGCCAAGGCGGGGTGAGCCAGAACGATCGCCGCGAGGGTGGCGCCTACAGCTACCAAATGCCGGAGCGCCCCCCAACGTCGCCCCTGGGGAGAAAATTCTGTCACCATAAATCTGGAAGTCGCCTGAGTTAACATTGCGATTATATGGAATAATGACTAAAAAGTAAGAGAAATAATCTGATGTCAGTTTTGCCGCGAAGTATCTGTCATTATCCTGGCTCGACGCCCTAAACTGCCCATGAGTTCCGGTGCATCTGTGGTAGGGGCAAGGCCAACGAGCAGTAAATCCCTCGTTTTCACCAATAACCTATTTACCCGGTGGCTTCGCCCTGACAAATGGCTATTATTAATTTAATCAATCCCGGAAATGCAATTGAAATATTAATGAATCCCGGCAACGAAATTGGCATCACTCTCAAAAACCTCAGCTATCACCCCGCCGCCACTCCAGAGGCTATCCTCACATCGGTAAACTTGGAATTGGCACCGCAGCAATTGGGGTTGATTATTGGACCCTCTGGCTCCGGCAAAACTACCTTATTGGAAATTTTGGCGGGACTGGCGGAAAAAACTGCCGGGGAAATTTACTGGCGGGAACAGTCACTCACCCCAGAACACTTACAGCAGTTGGGAGGGTTAGTGTTTCAGTTTCCAGAGCGGCATTTTTGCTGTAGCACGATTTTGGAGGAGCTGCGCTTAGGACACCCGGAACTGGGGCGAGAGCGGGTGGATGAGACCCTGCGAGAAGTAGGACTCGCTCATTTATCGTTAGATACACCTCCCCAAGCTCTCAGCGGCGGACAGCAGCGGCGTCTAGCTCTAGCAGTGCAGCTCATTCGCCAGCCCCAGTTACTGCTTTTAGACGAACCCACGGCGGGGTTAGATTGGTCGATGCGGCGACAGTTGGTGAACTTGTTGGCGAAGCTGAAATCTCACTGGAGTTTGTTGGTGGTGACTCACGACCCCCGGGATTTGTGGGAAATCGGCGATCGCTTCTGGACCCTCAACCGAGGACACCTGCAACCCACCACCCCCGAACAACTCCACGGCAAATCCCTTACCAGTGCTATTTCTTGAAATGGTCATTGGTCTAACCTGATTATCTAATCTGCTCCATGAGTGAAATCAAAAAGCCACTATTGCCGGAAATGCTGCAAATGTGGCAAAAAACCCTTTCCTGGCAACCCGATGCAGGGCATCTACTAGAATTCCAGCGCCTTTACGAGCTAATTTTAGAGGGCAACCAACAGCTAAATTTAACGAGAATTACCCAACCGCGAGATTTTTGGGAAAAGCACCTTTGGGATGGGTTGCGCGGCGTGTCCCCATTGTGGATAAATGCTGATGACTGGCGGGTAATTGATATCGGAACTGGTGCGGGATTTCCCGGTTTACCAGTGGCGATCGCTCGTCCCGACTGGCAAATCACCCTCCTCGACTCCACCGGCAAAAAAACCGCCTTTGTCCAGAGTGTGATTGATAAGTTGGGTATGGAAAATGCCGTTACCCTCACCGGTAGAGCCGAAGAAATTAACCGCCACCCCCAACATCGCGCCACTTATGACCTCGCTCTCACCCGGGCATTAGCTCCCGCCCCCACCTGCGCCGAATATGCCTTACCACTACTGAAAATCGGTGGTTTAGCGGTCCTGTATCGGGGTCACTGGACCGATGCGGACACCGATAACCTCAGCGATACCGTCACCAAGTTAGGGGGAATTGTGGATTTTATCGAACGCTTCTCTACCCCCCTCACTAAAGGCGAGCGTCACTGCATTTACCTGCGCAAGGTGGCTGGGGAGCGGGTTACAGAATTTCCCCGCCTCGTCAGTACGCCCGATCGTCATCCCCTTTAACCGGAGACCAGGTTCGTAGTTGGGCTTTAGCCCAAAAAAAACGACGGGGTGCAGGGGTGCAGGGGGGCAGGGGGGTTTGTAGGGGCAATCCCCCCGTGGTTGCCCCGGAGCGGGGGAGCGGGTTTTTGAGATTGCCTTTGAGTCTAGCAGCTTGAAAATAGTTACAAAAATCAAATTATTATTTAAGTGAAATTTCATCACATCAAGGCGTGAGCCCAACTATTTGAAAATAGTTACAAAAATCATAAAAAAACCGTAGGGACACGGCATGCCGTGTCCCTACAAGGTTTGTTTGATGGCTTCATTCAAGTGATGTCCCCGACTAGCGGGGACTTTTTCGTTATACCGGAATAAACGGCCTTGACAGGGATCAGGTTTCCATTCAAGTTATGTCCCCGACTAGCGGGGACAAGCGGGAAAGAGGGTTGTCAAAATTGGTTATCTCAATCCCTGTTTCCATTCAAGTTATGTCCCCGACTAGCGGGGACATGACCCGACTATCCCGGCGCTGACCGTGCGGCGATAGTTTCCATTCAAGTTATGTCCCCGACTAGCGGGGACTTGAGTCAACTCTATCGGAGAAGGAACAGGATAAGCGTCGGTTTCCATTCAAGTTATGTCCCCGACTAGCGGGGACCGTAATAGAAACTGTTATGCAATCTGCTATTGCAGAGTTTCCATTCAAGTTATGTCCCCGACTAGCGGGGACAGAAGGAGAAAAAGGTCGTTTGATCGTTGTCTTCAAGTTTCCATTCAAGTTATGTCCCCGACTAGCGGGGACGATATATTCTTTACAGATGGAGTAGAATCGTGAAATCGTTTCCATTCAAGTTATGTCCCCGACTAGCGGGGACCAGCCTAACTAACAGTGGGGGGCTGTCTATTAATCTCTCTGAGTACGGGGAAGTTTCCATTCAAGTTATGTCCCCGACTAGCGGGGACTCGGAGGATGGTAAAGGTAGCAAATCACCGAGCCATCACCCAAGTTTCCATTCAAGTTATGTCCCCGACTAGCGGGGACCCTCGTACTGGTCATAGTCCCATTGGAGTTGGGACTCATGTTTCCATTCAAGTTATGTCCCCGACTAGCGGGGACTATGGGCTATGAAAAGCTGGAGACAAGACTGTTTAGATGGTTTCCATTCAAGTTATGTCCCCGACTAGCGGGGACCTAGTCTTGAATACCTGGAAACTCAAAGCCCGGGAGGTTATGTTTCCATTCAAGTTATGTCCCCGACTAGCGGGGACAAAAGTACCTCACTCAAGATGGTGATAGAGGCACTGCAAAAAGTTTCCATTCAAGTTATGTCCCCGACTAGCGGGGACCTGAGAAACTTGGCATTTCTATGTTAAGTTTTGTTCCCTATTGTTTCCATTCAAGTTATGTCCCCGACTAGCGGGGACACTATTCAAGTCAACTTCCAAGAAGAAACCTACTTCTTTTCTCCGTTTCCATTCAAGTTATGTCCCCGACTAGCGGGGACATGGGAAATAAGGCCCGCTTTGAGATGGCAGTAACTCGTAAGACTCAGCGCCTGTTTCCATTCAAGTTATGTCCCCGACTAGCGGGGACAAGGTCATCATCCCACGGGCTTTCAAAGCCTTCTATACCGTTTCCATTCAAGTTATGTCCCCGACTAGCGGGGACTTCTCATGCACGTATGGGCCTACTTCAATGAAGGTGACTGTTTCCATTCAAGTTATGTCCCCGACTAGCGGGGACGAGTCTCGCCGTCGGCACCAGAGTTCTGAATGTTTCCATTCAAGTTATGTCCCCGACTAGCGGGGACTTCCTGCCGCGCTCGGCCCTGCTCGCGTTCCGCCGCGGCGAAGCCACGGGTTTCCATTCAAGTTATGTCCCCGACTAGCGGGGACTTTTGTGTATTTTCGTGAATTATGTTGTGCTTTAATAGTTTCCATTCAAGTTATGTCCCCGACTAGCGGGGACCCAGCTGTGTGTTTGATGTATGGCCCCCAGCGTCCTTGTTCTACTGTTTCCATTCAAGTTATGTCCCCGACTAGCGGGGACTAGAATCTGTCCAAGCCGTACTCAACTTTCTGGAGGCTGGAAACTTGTTTCCATTCAAGTTATGTCCCCGACTAGCGGGGACATGGTGGGAATGTCCAGCTGTTTGGCCAGTTGTGCGGTTTCCGTGCCGGTTTCCATTCAAGTTATGTCCCCGACTAGCGGGGACTCTCCCTATTAAAACCCATACGGGGCGTGGTGTCAAGAGGTGATTTGCGAGGGATCCGAAATTTACCACTACAAAACCCCAAAACACCCCCAATAAAAATCGCTGAAACCCTTACAGGGCAACCTATCGAGGGATTCCACGAAGTTGCGTTATTTGCGGCCATTTCTTCTATCCCTCGCGAGTGATGAAGCGCCCTCCCCAGGGTCCCTCTAGCCGCCGCAGGACCCATTCTGACGGCTTTTGGGCGATTCTGGTCCCCCCAAACTTGATTGCTGTAACAAAAATCAATGTCTGGAAGCCCCGAAAACACAATATTTTTGATTTAAAGTTACCATATTCAAAGTGATGATTACGGTTACAGAATTCAAAAGCGGGGGATGTAGGGGCGATTCGCGAATCGCCCCTACATAAGGTCCCCCCGTCCCCCGTCCCCTGGTCCCCTGGTCCCCTGCTCCTCCACCTAGCAAGTAGAGTGAAATAACCCACCCGTGGGTTTAGTTTGACTCAATTCGTTATACAACTTTACTGCCAATTCAGTTTGCAGAATATATGTAGTAACATTCAATTTTTCCAACATCACCAAAGTTTCGGGACAGATACGCAACCTTTCCCAAAACCCTTGAGACAACACCACTACCTCTGCACCATTATCTATCAATTCTTGCACATCGGAAGGTTGAATCCCTGGTACGTGGTGGGTGCCCGTCTCTCGCCAGTCCCAGATCCTCGCCCCACCGGGAAAGCATTTGGCATCCTTAAATTGTTTCCCGTCAACTTCTATGCACCCCCAGGCAAAATGGGTAATCGTGGGGGATTTAGCTGTAACGATCATTTAATTATCCCCTAGGTGAAATAATAATTTAGATATCTATATTTATTATATAATTGCCGGGAAAAATCTCAATTTTTCCCTCACCCCCAACCCCTCTCCCAGAGTGGGAGATGGGAGAGAGCTTAAAGCCGTAACAGCTCGCTCCGTTCTGTAGCGGTGAGGTGACGCCACTCCCCAGGAGCGAGACTCTCTAACTGCAAATGGGCGATCGAGAAGCGGACTAACCGCAAAGTGGGAAAACCCACCGCCGCCGTCATTCGCCGCACTTGTCGGTTTTTTCCCTCTGTGAGGGTCATTTCTAGCCAGCAGGTGGGGACTGTTTTTCTAAACCGCACCGGTGGGTCCCTCGGCGGCAACTGCGGTTCTTCCGATCGCAGTTTCACCGTCGCTTTTTTGGTGCGGTAATTTTCAATCATCACGCCTTGTCGCAGTTGCTCCAGAGCTGACTCTGGGGGTATCCTTTCCACCTGCACCCAGTAACTGCGACTATGGCCAAATTCTGGGGAAGACAAGCGGTGTTGCACTCTCCCATCATCGGTGAGCAACATCAAACCTTCACTATCTCTATCCAACCTCCCCACGGGATAGACATCGGTAATGGGGATATAATCTTTGAGGGTGGGACGGGGACTGGCGCTCTCGGAGTCAGTAAACTGGCTCAAAACGTTGTATGGTTTGTTAAAAATAATGTATTGATACATTTAGATGTCATTGGTCATTGGTCATTTGTCCTTTGTCCTTTGTCATTGGTCATTGGTCATTGGTCATTGGTCATTTGTCCTTTGTCCTTTAATTATTCATAGGAATGAAAGCGCTTAACATATATTTTGTTTGCGTCTTCATTCATGCAAACAACAAATGACAAGTGACAAATGACAAATGACAAGGGACAAGTGACAAATGACAAGTGACAAGTGACAAGTGACAAATGACAAATGACCAGTGACAAAGGACAAAGGACAAATGACAAATGACATTAGAGGACAAATTCAATTATGAGCATTAAAGTGATTGCCAGAGTCGTGGCTTTTCCCCACAAAGTGGAAGAGCTAAAAGCGGTCCTGAGTGAACTTATCGAGCCGACTCGCCAGGAACCGGGCTGCATTTTCTACGATTTACTGCAAAATCGCGCTGACCCTACTGATTTTACGTTTATCGAGGAGTGGGAGAGCGAGGCAGTGGTAGATAAGCATATGGAGAGCCCCCATATGCAAGCGGTTATTGCTAAAGTTGATGGTTTACTGGCCGCTCCACCGGATATTCGGCGTTACGACCAGCTTTTTTAAGGGTGGTGTTTTTTGGGCGTAGGGGTGATTCGCGAATCACCCCTACGCGGCTGACCTCGGTCCCCGGTTTCTCCTCGAAGGGTTTGTAGTTGGGCTTTAGCCCTATCTTGGTTTTTTTGGGCTGAAGCCCAACTAAGAACTAGGGTGGGTCCCACCGTCTAACCCTGACCGGGGAAATGATTAATTTGAGCGTAGCCGCTGAACATGAGCTGTTTACCTTGGGTTTCTAAGCGGTTGAGCCGCATAGTGATACCGTCGAGGTTAAACTGGTCCAAGTCCACCATCCGGTTTAATACTTCCACTAAAGCCATGCTGGCGGTTTGGGAGAGTTCCCGCAAGGGTTCGGGGATGAGTTCGGCTTCAACGTGGGGATGAGAAAACCGGAGGCGGCGGCGTTGTTCGATGCTAATGGTGGTGTTGAGGCAAACTGGTACTGTGTCGCCGTGGCTCGATCGCGCTTTGGCAAAAATGCGGAGCTGGTTTTGCGGCTGTAACTGGACTTCTACCTCGGAAAATGTCATGGGGATAGTCGAGGATGAGAGTTTTTTTGTTACTAAGTCGGCTTGAAAGGCGCGGTTAATGCCTTCTTCGGTGAGGACGACTTGGGCCACGGCTTGGGTGGGTTGGGCGAGTTTGATTTTGCCGCTGAGCAGGGCCATGTAGTCGATCGCCACGGCGTCGGTGCTAAAGGACATTTCAGCAATGGGGAACCGCCGTTGAATCTCCAGACCTCTACCGCTGACTCGCAGTCCGTCGATTCTCCCTTGGGAACCGGACCAGGAGTGAGGCGGGAGGGCGATCGCCACTTCTAGGGCTTCACATTGGCTGAATAGGTGGCGGATACCTGCTGTCGCCACCGCATTGAGCAGGTTTTCACCCCAACTCTGGTCTGGTTGATTTAACCGATTCTGTACCCCCGTAAACATCCTTTTTACCTTTGCTTGGGTTTCTTAACTTTTCTTCACATCCCCACTGTAACAAAACTTTAAGCTAGTGGCAACCTTTTCTCACTAGAGTACCATTTTTAACGATACATTTTGCTTATAGCGGCTATAAGCGAGAAAAAGCAAGCACCTGAAACCCGGTTTTCTCTAAGAATCCGGGTTTTTGCTGATAATTTTTCTTACTCAAGTGAGGTAATACCGGCGGAGGAAAAGGGGGCGGGTCCGTCAGGCTTAATGGTTTAATGGATGAAGATGACCACAGACATTATGAAAATAGGATTTGTAGATTTTTCTGATTGGGATTACCATGCGACGAGCCCGTATTCCATACCGATGGGGGGTTCCCAGTCGGCAATGTGTTATTTAGCGGCAGTGCTGGCTAAGTTAGGGCACGAGGTATATTTGTTCAACAACACCTCGACTCCGGGGAACTGGGGGGGGGTGGAATGTGTGGCAATTTCGGCGACTTCGGCGCGGTTGTTGCGGCCCCTGGATGCGCTGGTGGTGTTGAATATCGCGGGGAAGGGGGTGCAGTTGCGGCGAATGCTGTCTCCGCAAGGGATGTTGGTGTTGTGGACCCAGCAAGTGCCCACCATTGGCACGATGCGACCTTTGGCGGAACGGGAAGAGCGCTCAGCATATGATGGGTTTGTGTTTGTCAGCGAGTGGCAGCGCGATCGGTTTGCGGAAGAATACCAAATTGATATGAGCCGGAGTACGGTTCTGCGCAACGCGATCGCCCCCGCCTTCCAAAACCTATTTGCCCAAACCCCCATCCTGCCCCAAAAAACTTTCCCCCCCGTCCTCGCTTACACCAGTACCCCCTTTCGCGGCTTAGACATATTAATTGATATCTTTCCCCAAATTCGCCAAGCCCATCCCGGCACCATTCTCAAAGTATTTTCTAGCAAAAAAGTTTACATGGTGGATGAAGGCTTAGACCGCCACACCTACGGTGCCCTTTATCAAAAATGCCAGCAAACAGAAGGTGTAGAATACATCGGCTCCCTGCCCCAACCAGAGCTAGCGCGGGAACTGCAACAAGCCACTTTATTAGCCTATCCTAATACCTTCCAAGAAACATCCTGCATCGCCGTCATGGAAGCAATGGCTAGCGGTTGCACTGTCGTCACCAGTGATTTAGCCGCTCTTCCAGAAACCGCCGCCGGTTTCGGACGCTTAGTGTCCGTCGCCGGAGCCCAAGAATTTTCCGATGTTTTTAACTGGCAATTTGCCCAAAGAGCCGACTGGCAAGCATATAAACCCCGCTTTGTGGAAGCCACAGTAAAACTACTGGATGAATATAAAAACGGCCAGATGGCTGAACAGCATTTGCGGCAAATGGTAGATTATACTAATCACCATTGTACCTGGGCAGTGCGGGGGCAGGAATGGGCAGAATGGTTGCAAGGATTGTCCCTGTGGAACCAGGCATTATCTAGCGTCAAAGCTGGGAATTTAGCCCAAGCCATTACCGCTTGTCAGCAAGCCATCAAAATCCAACCCCAAACGGCAAAACCATATTACACTATGGCCAAATTTTTGCTCGCTCAGCGCCAGATAGATGCCGCCCAGCGTGCTTATAATAAAGCCCTAGAAATAGACCCCAATTGTGACAAAAAAGACCCCGCCGCTGCCGAATTTCACTTTGCCTTAGCTAAAGCCCTCGCCGAGAGAAAACAATTAACCGAAGCCATAGCCAGCTTTCAGCGAGTGTTGCAGCTTCAACCCAACTACGCCGAAGCCTGGGGCAACCTGGGCGTCATCTACCGCCAGCAGGATAAATTAGAGGAGGGATTGGCGGCTATAAAAAAGGCGATCGCTCTCAACCCCAATAAACCCCTCAGCCATTTTACCTCCGGTAACATTTTAGCCGATTTAGGCAGATACGCCGAAGCCGTGTTATCCTATCACAAGGCCATAAATATCCAACCAGATTTGGTCAGTGCCCATATCAATTTAGGCAGTGTTTTGCAGCAATTAGAAAGGTGGGATGAAGCCGCCGCCAGCTTCCGGCGAGCTATAGAATTAGAGCCCACAGATGCCCAATCATACCTGAATTTAGTTAACCCCCTAGGCATCCAAGGAGATTTAAAAGCGGCGATTGATTGCGTGGAAAAAGCCTTGGCGATCGAGCCGAACATTGCTAACCCTTATTTGCCCAAGCCAAGGGCACAGCAACCCCGAACAGCCAACCAGTTGCTTTCTGAAAAAGTCTGCTACTCTACTCGCGAACTAGCCGCCTCCCGTTCCGATATCCAGTATATAGAAATCTACCCCAGCAGCGAAGTTGTCCTGCCTTCACCTCAAACCGTTAGTAGCACAATTCATACCCAATTGCAAATATCTCAAGGCACTACCGCCAATGCTTTTGTCACCGTCATTCCCGATGGCATTGCTTGGGGAGACTCGGGTTGTGGGGTTGTCATTACGCCAGATAATCACCTTTTAGCGGATATCTCCAATGGCGAGGGCAAAGTTGCGTTATTCTTTGGCTTGGCGCAAATGTCGGAGCCGCTAAAAATTGATGGTACGGTAGCTTTTTTATCGCTGCAAGCAGGCTTTTTCTACTATCACTGGATGGTAGAAGTCTTGCCCCGCTTAGAATTGCTGCGCCGTGCGGGCTTCCCCTGGGACTCAATTGATTTATTTGTGGTCAATGATATCAGATATCCATTTCAAATGGAAACCCTCAAACTCTGCGGGATTCCCCCAGAGAAAATCATCACCAGTCAGCGTCAACCCCATATTCAAGCTAAGCGGTTATTAGCACCATCTTTGCCTGCCAACTTGCCCAAATGGCTGGGAAATTATTTGGACGGTCCGCCGCAATGGGCTTGTCAGTTCCTGCGGCAGCAATTTCTAGGTAATCACGTTACTTCCAGGTCAAATTTGCCACAACTTCTCTATCTAAACCGCCAAAAAGCCTTACATCGTCGGGTTGTGAATGAAGATGAAGTAATCGATTTTTTGGCTCAGTTCGGTTTTGAGAATATCGATTTAGAATCTTTATCGGTGCGGGAACAAGCGATGATGTTGGCAGGGGCTAAAGTCATCGTGGCTCCCCACGGTGGCGGTTTGACTAATCTGGTATTCTGTGAGCCGGGAACGAAGGTGATTGAAATCTTTTCTCCCCGTTATGCTCTGGGTTGTTACCGGACGATCGCCCATCACATGAACCTAGATTATTACTACTTGCAGGGTTCCACCCTAGAAGAATACCTCACCTACACCGAGCAGAAGCTGAAAGACCTGCCATCGCAAGAAGTTTTCAAAGATATGTTCGTCAACATAGATGCCCTCAAAAATACCCTCGCATTAGCCGGGGTGACAAATTAGAGGTGTCGGGTGGGCAATGCCCACCTTACCCTACTGGTTAAGCCAGCCGATTTGGTATAATGCAAAAATTCTCGGAAAAAACGATAAATCTAAAGAGTGTAGGAAATGACAGCTACCGCCTGGAAAACTGACACCAAGTTTTACAACTGGAAAAATTACCGTTGTGCTTATGAATTTGCTCCTGGTCATAACCCAGATGCCCCACCCCTGTTATTAGTCCATCCCATTGGTGTGGGTTTATCGGGGAAATTTTGGCAGCGGTTTTGCCAGGAATGGACTACTACCGGCAAACCAAATCCGATTTATAATCCCGACTTGCTCGGATGCGGTGATAGCGATATGCCCCGAATTGCCTATAATCCCGCAGATTGGGCAGATCAGCTCCTACATTTTATCACCACGGTGGTGCAAAAACCAGTAATTTTGGTAGTGCAAGGGGCATTATTTCCCGTAGCGATCAAATTAGTGCATTTACCGAATGCAGCCAATTGGGTGCGGGGTTTGGTTCTCAGCGGTCCGCCACCTTGGCCTTTGATGACTTCTGAACGCCCCAAATGGCGGCAAAAATTGATTTGGAATCTGTTTTTTGATGCCCCAGCGGGGAATGGGTTTTACCGCTATGCTCGCACAAACAAGTTTTTGCGCAATTTTTCCATCCGCCAGCTTTTTGCCAATAGTCAAGATGTGGATGGGGAATGGTTGGAAATGTTGCAGCTAGGGGCAAAAAATCTCGCTAGTCGCTATGCGGTGTTTTCGTTTTTGGCGGGTTTTTGGCGGGAAAATTACCAGGAAGATATCGCCCGCATCACTCAACCCACATTAGTGGTGATGGGGGAAAAGGCATCGAGCATCAGTCGGGAAGGCAAGCAGGAAACTCCCGAAGAGCGATTAGCTGATTATCTCAAAACTTTGCCGAATGCACAGGGGATTAAAATCCCCAAACGTAATGTTTTGCCTTATGAAGCAACGGCGGAGTTTGTGGGTGTTGTTGCTCCTTTTGTAGCGGGTTTATGATTTAGTGAGCATTATTGCCGCCCGTATTTGTAGGGGCAATTTATCAATTGTCCCTGCCATAGCTTTCTCGGGCGGGGAGTTCTTAGGGTGAGCAGTGCCAAAAATCCTGAAGAAATGCCAGTGAAGAGGATCTGAGCTTTGGCACTGCCCACCCTACTGCTATAGCATTGGTTGTCTGAGAATTATGCAGGGATGGTGCCTGCATAATTGTCTCGATACTAGAGAGCTTTAGCTTGAAGTGCCGGTAAATTCCTCGCTGTAACCTTCTTCCCCGTGTTCTGTGATGTCCATCCCTCTAATTTCGGCATCTGGGGTGGGTCTTAAACCAACGGTTGCCTCTAGGATCTTGAGCAGGACAAAAGTTCCTACTGCAGAAATGACATAGACGATCACAACTGCGGCGAGCTGCACTAGAAATTGATTAAAATTCCCTCTGAGCAAGCCATCAGCACCGGATGGGTTAACTGCTGTTGTGGCAAAAATGCCCGTCATCAGGGCGCCAAGGGTCCCGGCTATTCCGTGAACCGGGAAGGTATCTAAGGAATCATCGAACTGGAGTTTGACTTTCAAACTAATGGCATAGAAGCAGCAAACGGCAATGATACTGCCCATTAAAAGGGCTGCTTTCGGCTCGACAAAGCCAGCGGCGGGAGTAATTCCGGCTAAGCCAGCGATCGCGCCGGTGGCGGCTCCCACTGCCGTCGGTTTGCCTCTTAAAAACACTTCAAGCAGCAGCCAGGTAATAGTTCCCGCCGCTGCGCCAGTATTGGTATTAATGAAAGCATAGGTGGCCACGCCATTGGCAGCTAAGGCACTCCCGGCATTAAAACCAAACCAGCCAAACCACAATAAACCGGCCCCTAAGATGATAAAGGGGACGCTATGAGGCGCGGAAAGACTTTGAGGGTATTTGGTGCGCGGTCCAATCATCCATGCTGCTACTAATGCGGACACAGCACAAGTAATGTGAACCACGATGCCGCCAGCAAAATCTAAGGCCCCCATGCCACCATAAAGACCGAGAAAACCGCCTTTCCCCCAAACCATATGGGCAACAGGGCAGTACACAAATGTTGACCAAAGGAGGACAAACAAGACATAGGCGCGGAAACTAACCCGCTCCACAATTGCCCCAGAAATTAGGGCTGGGGTGATGATAGCAAACATCCCCTGATACATCATAAATGCTAAGTGGGGAATGGTGCCAGCATAGGTGGTAACTTCTGCGGGGGCTGATGTTCCCAGATACCCCGTGGTGTCTAAACCGACGCCGTTGAGCAAGAACCACTGCAAGCCACCAATGAAGGGTAAACCAGGGGCAAATGATAGGCTATATCCCCAAATAATCCAACTTACCCCCACAATTCCCATCAGCACAAAACTCATCATCAGGGTGTTGAGGATGTTTCGTTTCCCCACAAATCCGCCGTAGAAAAATGCCAGCCCTGGCGTCATTAATAATACCAGTGCTGAACAAATCAGCATATAAGCTGTATCAGCGGAAATTTGGGCATTGGCGATCGCCTGAGCCATTTGCTCATCAGCCGCCAGGGCTCGACTAAACCAGTGATTGCTAAAAGACAACCATAAGATTGTCCCCATTACCAAAATTTGTAAGGTTTTCTTAATCAACTGTAACCTCTCTTTTACCTGTAGTTTAAGAGTCACCTTTGATTTTCAATTGCATTTGGTAAAAAAATGTATCAAAAGCTACATTTTACTGAAATCAATATGTATTTTTTCTTAAATTTGCCCCCGGCATTCCCGGTTTAAGAACAAAAAAAATGAGATTTTGCAGGGAAACAGTATGACTACCAACTAAGATGATATTAACTGCCATATCTCAGTCACTTTAACGTCTTGAACAGCCTGCTACTCAGAGCCAAGCGAATATTTACTAATTTTCTCCAAAAAAGTTTACAAAAATCGCGGCAAGTGAATCTAAATTTAAGGTTTTAGAGAAAAACCGAAATAATCGGCACCATTTTTTCCTGGCTAATTTTAAGATTGGTTAAAAATTACCAAATTTTTGTTAAGAGATATGCAGTCAAAACATCGCGAAAAAAAGGGGGGGGACTGAGATGGACCGACTAGCCCCCAAACCCCTGACGTTAAATCTATGCTGTGGGACTGGCGGCGGCAAAACTCTGTAATGCGGCTAAAACTTGGTCGTGAATGACGCCGTTACTGACAATAATGCCTCGGTTATTCACCATTTTGGCACTGGCGGCAAAGTTGAGGGGTTGACCGTGAATATCACTCACACGCCCCCCGGCTTCTTCTACGACCACGGCTCCAGCGGCGTGGTCCCAGATGTTTTCGCGGTAGTCGGGGGTTTTGGGGGAAGGGAGGCGGAGGTAGAGGGCGGCTTGTCCCGAAGCCACGATACCATATTTGGCCATTGAGTCGAGACGGCGAGAGGGGGCGGTAATACCTATGGCTTCGGCTACGGCTTTTTGGCCTTCTTGGTCCCCGTGACCAGATTCGACGCTTTCCACAAATCGCAGGTTAGCGGTATCGTCGGCGGGGACTACTTGCACTTTGGTGGGTTCGCCACCGGTTAAAGGCATGACAAATGCTCCCTCGCCGCGTACTGCAAAAAACATTACCCCTGGTTCGCCGCCATCCATAGAGAGGGCGGGACAGCCCATAACGCCTACTTGTACTTGGCCATTTTCGATGAGGGCGAGGGCGATCGCGTATTGGTCCCGACGCAAAAAGCCTTTAGTGCCGTCTATGGGGTCGAGGGTCCAAAATCGCGCACCGACTTGGCCGTTACCCCGATCGATCCAGTTGCTCACTTGGTCTGGGGTAGCATTGGGGATGAGAGCTTGAATATAACTGGTGACTTTATCCAGTGTGGGGGACATTTCCGGCTGACGGAGTTGGGCGGCGTCTTCTTCCCCCACGATCGGGTCGGTGGGAAATGCTTCGCCGAGAGCCTTGCAGATGAGAGCCTGGGAGCCATAGTCCGCCACAGTTACAGGACTTTTGTCTTTTTTTTCTATTGCTTCGGGGATATCGCCGCGCACCTGTTCAGTGAGTTTGGCCGCTGTTTGCACTGCCGCGATCGCCACTTGTTTTTCTCTCTCGTAAGCCATAATTATTCCACCATCAAAACTTATCGGTTGCGCTATCCAAGCACGCCCCCTAATATAACCTAAGTAGCCAGTTATATCAGAGGTTTTTTATAAAAAAAATCTAAATTAATCAAACTGCTATTTATGCAGCTTATATATATGCCCAAATTTTTCATCATCCCTAATTTAGGATAAAACTTTAATTTTGGCAAAATGCTGGCAAAAAGTTTGGGCTAATGTCATAATAATAGAGAAGGTCAAGAGATTGCGATTATGGCTGGATTGAAATGGGTAAATTGGCGCCCGTGGGGAAATATCGGCAAAATTGATGAATTGCCTCTACAGGGGAACGCCGAGAAGGATTTGCCAGATTTTACCGAGTGGGGATATGAAGCGATTAAGCGGTTAGGGAGTAATTATACTGGGGGGAGGTTGGCGTATTTGGGGGTAAACGGGAAAACGCGGGAACCGGTAGTAATTAAGCAGTTTCAGTTTGCGAAACCCGGTGCAGATTGGTCTGCGTATAAGATGCACGATCGGGAAATTGAGGTGTTACGTTCTTTGAGTCATCCCGGTATCCCCCGCTATTTTGACTCGTTCGAGACTCCTGATGGGTTTTGCTTAGTGCAAGAATATAAAAACGCCGAATCATTAGCAGGTGCGCGCCGGTGGACGCCGGAAAATGTGAAAAAAATCGCGCTCGGTGTGCTGGAAATATTGGTTTATTTGCAAAATCGCCGAGACAGTGTGATTCACCGAGATATTAAGCCGGAAAATATCTTAGTTGATGATGCTTTGAATGTCTATTTAATCGATTTTGGTTTGGCGAAGCCTACCGGGGAAATGGTGGCAATGAGCAGTGTGATGGCGGGGACGCCGGGATTTATGCCGCCGGAACAACTGTTCAGTCAAGAGCTGACTCCGGCATCAGATTTATATAGTTTAGGTGTGACTTTAATTTGTCTTTTATGTCATAAGCCGTCCCATGAAATTGGCGAATTAATTACGAGCGATTACCGGTTAGAATTTCGGGACATGACGAAACACGTGAGTGAGGAGATGATTAATTGGCTAGAAAAGATGGTACAGCCGAATGCGCAGGAGCGCTATAGTAATGCAGCGGCGGCGTTGGAAGGTTTGGCACCCATTGCCGTGCATAGGACTGTGCCGGAGGTAGAATTAATTCCCGGTAATTTGGCATTGACGGGAAAATGGGGGGAAGTCATTACGGCGAGTATTTGGGTGAAAAACCAGGTGCCTGATACGGTTTTTCAGGGAACCTGGCAGGTGGGAACGCTGGATCAGGTGGTAGATAGCGATTGGATTTATGTGCGTCCCAAGTCGGTGAAGGGGAATCATGTAGAAACTAAAGTTATCGTCAAAACTGATAATTTAGTGGCGGGGATGGTCTATGATGCGAGCATCTTTTTGCAGGGAAATGGGGCGAATAAAACTCAAGTGGTGCCGGTGAAAGTGACGATAGAAGAACCGGTAGCGGTGGTGACAGCTACAGCGGGAAATCATTGGCTAGAAAAGATATCCACATCATCGGTGCCTGTGGGGGTGTTTTTGGTGAGTTTGGGGGCGCCAGTGGTGGTAGCAGAACCGCGTGTGGCGGTGATTTTGGCGGTGATTTTGGCGGTGTTGCTAGGGCTGGGAAGGTGGGAAAAGCTGGGGGATAAGGATATAGAAAAGGTGGCGGAGTTTAGCCAGCGGTGGTTGATGGCTCCGGGTTTGGGGATTTTGGGGATTTGGTTTGTCAGTGGCTTGGGGATTGATTGGGGGGATAATCCGCCAATTAAGTTATTGACGGCGTTGTTTTTAGGGATGGGCATGGGGGGAGTTGGGATGGCGGTTTTGGATGTATATCGGGCGATGGTAAAGCGGCTGATTTTGGCTTTACCGGTGGTGGTATTTGGGGCATCGTTTACCTTATTGGGGTTAAAAGCTGGTTTGATGGGGGAAATAGGGGAAGTGGCGGCGGTGGTTTTGGTGGTCAGTGCTTTGGTGAAACAGGAGATAAAAGCGGGGGATGTGGATGGGAAAATGCTGGTGACACGGTTTGGTTTACCGGGGTTTTTGGGGGTGGCTCTGGGGTTGATGTGGTTGTTGATGATTGGTGGTTGAGCGGGTGCCCATCCCCTTTGAAAGGGGGGAGGTTCGTAGTTGGGCTTTAGCCCTCTTTTAAAGGTTCGTAGTTGGGCTTTAGCCCTCTTTGAAAGGTTCGTTTTTTTTGGGCTAAAGCCCAACTACAAACTAGGGCTAAAGCCCAACTACAAACTAGGGCGGAAGCCCAACTACGAGCCGGAACGGGGGCGGTAGGGGCAAGATGGTTGGGGTGAGGAAATGAGGGAGGTGGCAGCGATCGCACTCAGGGGAGGGGAGAAGAAGTAGCCTTGGGCTAATTCACAACCGAGGGCACTAAGCTGTTCTAACTGGCTGGTGGTTTCGATGCCTTCGGCGGTAACGTCCATGTCCAGAGCGTGGGCGAGGGTGACGATCGCCCGGACAATTTTCTGGTGGGTGGGGTCGCTACCGAGAGACTTCACGAAGGAGCGATCGATTTTCAGGGTGTCACAGGGGAACTGATGCAGGTAGCTGAGGGAGGAGTACCCAGTGCCAAAGTCATCCAGTCCCAGGCGAATGTGACGCTGACGTAGTTGGGAGAGCGTCGCGATCGCGGCTTCGGTATTTTCCATGAGGATACTTTCGGTAATTTCCAGCTTTAAATTGTCGGGATTTAAACCCGTTGCCGCCAAAATTGAATCGATCGTTTCCAGCAAATCTGGCTGCAAAAATTGTTTGCCGGATAAATTGACACTGCAGGTCAAGGAGCTAAAATTGGGGTTTTGACACTGCCAGTGATGGAGCTGGCGGCAGGCTTCTTGCAATATCCATTTCCCCAAAGGGACGATGAGGCCACTTTCTTCCGCCACCGGGATAAACTCCGTGGGCGAAATCAAACCCCGCTCTGGATGTTGCCAACGTACCAAAGCCTCGAAACCCCCTAAAGTCCCAGTGGCTAGAGAAATAATTGGTTGATAAAGGAGGAAAAAGGGTTGGCTAATGCCGTTTTCCAGCTCATACACAGCGCGGCGGAGGTCATTTTCTAGGTGGAGGAGCGCCACCGCCCGATCGCGCATCGCCGTATCAAACACCGCATGACGGCCCTTGCCCGCCTGCTTAGCGCGGTACATCGCGATATCTGCATCCCGCAACAAATCAGCCGGTCGGGAACAGTCAGAACCACTCAGCGCAATACCAATGCTCGCCGTAATAAACAGCTCATGTCCTTGCAAACAGAACGGCGGTTGTAGCTGACGATGGATATCTTCCGCGATGGCGGTAGCATCGTTAGGAGTGCTAATATTCTCGCTGAAAATTACGAAATGGTCGCCCCCCAAACGCGCCAAAGTATCTCCCGGACGCAAACAGGCTTCCAAGCGCAGAGCAATCACAATTAACAGCATATCACCCACAGCGTGACCCAAGCTATCATTCACCAACTTAAACCGGTCTAAGTCGATAAACAGAAGTGAAAACAGATACTCTGGTTGCCGTTTAGATTTGAGACTCGCTTCACGCAGCCGCTCCATCAGTAGGGCGCGGTTGGGTAAACCGGTGAGGGCATCGTGATATGCTTGGTGGAACAGCTGCTCTTCCGCAGCTTTGCGCTGAGTGATATCGGTTTGGACCCCGATATAGTGAGTGATTTCTCCCCGATCGTTTTCCACCGGCGAGAGGCGCAATTCATTCCAAAACAAACTGCCATTTTTGCGATAATTGCGCAGCACTACCGTACAGTCAGTGCCTTTTTGGATAGCGTCACGCAGCTTGCCTAGTTCCGGTTGGTCTTTATCTCCACCTTGGAGAAAACTGCAGTTGCGTCCGAGGACTTCCGCAGCAGTGTAACCAGTGATTCGTTCAAAACTGGGATTGACGTAAACTAAAGGAGTGTGTGGTTTCGCCTCCGAGATCACAATCCCATCAGAAGAAGCCGCGATCGCCCTTTCCAAGAGGCGTAATTTTTCCTCTTGCTGTTTGCGCTCTGTCACATCCCGACAATTGAGGACAAAACCGTTAATGCTCGGTTCGTGACTCCAGTTACTCCCCACGGCATCCAAATATACCCAATCCCCAGAACAGTGGCGGAAGCGAAACTCGATTTTTACCACTTCTCCTGGTTTTTTTAGCGCCTTAAAAAACTTTTCTAGTACCAGTTTGCGTTCTTGGGGGTGGATGAAATCTAAAGCATTTTTCCTGAGTAAGGCGCCCGCTTCATAGCCCAAAATCCGCTCTACTGAGGGACTTTGATAAGTGATTGTCCCTTCTGCACAGACCACCGCGATCGCATCGGAGGAATACTGCACTAGGGAGCGGAACCGAGCTTCACTTTTAGCCAGATCGGCTACAGCCTTTTGCCTAGCGTCAACATTAAGCGCCGTCAGACACACCCCCATCACCTCGCCAGTATCATTGAATACTGGTCCGTAACTGAACTCAAACCACACCCCCTGAATTGGCTTTTCTAGGCGAATGTATTCTCCCTGAAGTGCCGCTTTAAAATGCACATTGAAATGTTCTAAATCTTCAGGCGCCACGTACTGATAAATCGAATCTCCTTCGCTAATTGCTCTTTGCCAAACCAGTTGAGCATTGTCTGCCGCTATTTTGTTAAAAGATTGGATTTTATAATCGCGGTCAATCAATAAAATAGATTGCAATGAAGAATTCAGAATCGCTTTTAAATGAGCCTCCGATTGACTGAAAGCTAATTTTAACCGGACACGTTCCGTAATATCTTGATAAGTTTTGATAATGACTGGTTCACCATCCCAATCCAGGCATTCAGCAGCAATGCTGACCCAAGTCAGTCCTTGGCTTTGGCTCGTCCCATTGGCTTTCTTCACTTGCACCTCATAATTAGCCAAGGAACCATTGGTAGTAATAGCTCGCAAGAACTTGCGCCGTTCCCCACGATGACAAAACAAATCATAGAACGGTTGCCCCACTGCCAAAGCCGCCTCCAAGCCAAACAACTCTCCGAAGCGGGAGTTAGCATCGATGATCACACCATCGCGGACTCGTTCCAGAGACATTGCCACTGGGATGACACCGATTAACTGGCGCCAGTAGGCACCCTTATGAGATATAGAGTCCCCCAATTGGGCAGGACTACCACCAACACCCGTCTTTCTGCCTGAGTGCATTCGGTCTCGCTGGGGGGACGACAGAAGTGGACGCGGACGCCCTGACTCCTCCCCCTCACTTCTGCTACCCGCCAGATTTGCTGACTGCATCTTTCCCACCATCCATTCCTCATCGCCTGTAGGCTCAATAAATTTCATCGGCGCTACTTCTCACAACCATGCCTGAATCCACCAGCCCTTGGACCCCTCAGCCTTTTTCTGGGGTTCTTGATATTTTCCTCATTGGTTGATAAAAATCTTCATAAAGATTTTGATATCAATATTATTGAGGTTTGATAAATTTGCCTCCGTACCCCAGACCCCACACCCCAACTTCTCTGTTTTGGTCTGTATCCGGTACTTATGCAGCCCTCTCATTTTAAATTTAAGTTACCAAATACCACAATCCGGGAGAATAAGTCAACATAATTTAAGATTCTTTAACAAAACTTCATAAAACGAGAGAAAATTACACTCCGGGCGGGTATTCAAAAATCAAGGCGCAACCGCTACAGTGAAAAAATCATCGATGGTGGGTGTTTGTGCCCACTAGCGTCGGAAAAATCACATAGGAGAGTAGCTTTAATGCTCACATCTTACCGCCAGCACGTGGCCGCTAGAGCCGCCGAAGGTATCCCCCCCCTACCCCTGAATGCGGAACAAACTGCCGCTTTGTGCGAACTATTGCAAAATCCTCCCCAGGGAGAGGAGGAAACTTTGCGGCATTTGCTGCGCGATCGCATCCCCCCCGGAGTGGACCAAGCCGCCTACGTCAAAGCGGGATTTCTCACCGCCATTGCCAAAGGCGAAACCACCAGTCCCCTCGTGTCCCCCGTAGAAGCCATAGAACTCCTCGGCACAATGGTCGGCGGCTATAACGTCGGTTCCTTGATTGAGCTGCTATCATCAGAAATCCCCGAAATTGCCCAAGCCGCCGCCGAAGCCCTCAAAAAAACCCTGTTGGTGTTTGACGCTCTGCACGATGTGCTAGAATTTTCTTCCACCAACAATTACGCCAAACAAGTAATCGACTCTTGGGCAGCCGCCGAGTGGTTCACCAGCCGCAACCCCCTCCCAGAGCAAATTACTGTCACCGTGTTTAAAGTGCCTGGGGAAACCAACACCGATGATTTATCCCCAGCGCGTCATGCCACCACCCGCCCCGATATCCCCCTCCACGCCAAAGCTATGCTGGAATCACGGCTAACTGGGGCGCTGGAAACGATCGCCGAACTGAAGCAAAAAGGCTATCCCGTCGCCTACGTGGGCGATGTGGTGGGTACGGGCAGCTCCCGCAAGTCCGCCATTAACTCCGTGTTGTGGAACTTGGGTGATGATATTCCCTGCGTGCCCAATAAACGAGGAGGAGGGTATATCTTAGGCGGCGCGATCGCCCCCATCTTCTTCAACACCGCCGAAGACTCCGGCGCCCTCCCGATCGAGTGCGATGTCACCCCCATGAACACCGGCGACATCATCACCATCCACCCCTACAAAGGAGAAATTACCAACCAAAGCGGCCAAGTAATTTCCACCTTCACCCTCAAACCCAACACCATCCTCGACGAAGTACGCGCCGGAGGCCGGATCCCCCTCATCATCGGACGCAGCCTCACCGACAAAACCCGCAAAGCACTAGGACTCGACCTGAGCCCCATCTTCACCCGTCCCCAACTCCCCGCAGACACCCAAAAAGGCTTCACCCTCGCCCAAAAAATCGTCGGTCAAGCCTGCGGACTCCCCGGCGTTCGTCCCGGCACCTCCTGCGAACCCCTAATGACCACCGTCGGTTCCCAAGACACCACCGGACCCATGACCCGGGACGAACTCAAAGAACTTGCCTGCCTCGGCTTTTCCGCCGACCTGGTAATGCAGAGTTTCTGCCACACCGCCGCCTATCCCAAACCCGTAGATATCAAAACCCACAAAGAACTACCCGACTTCTTCTCCACCCGAGGCGGCGTCGCCTTACGACCAGGAGACGGCATCATCCATTCCTGGCTCAACCGGATGCTCCTTCCCGACACCGTAGGCACCGGCGGCGACTCCCACACCCGCTTCCCCCTAGGAATATCCTTCCCCGCCGGTTCCGGCTTAGTCGCCTTCGCCGCTGCCCTCGGGGTGATGCCTCTAGATATGCCCGAATCAGTCTTAGTCCGGTTTAAAGGCGAATTGCAACCCGGCGTCACCCTCCGGGATATCGTCAACGCCATCCCCTATGTGGCAATTCAGCAAGGACTGCTCACCGTCGCCAAACAAAACAAGAAAAACATCTTCTCTGGGCGGATTATGGAAATGGAAGGCTTACCCGATTTAAAAGTCGAACAAGCCTTTGAGCTGACCGACGCCACCGCCGAGCGTTCCTGTGCCGGATGTACGATTAAACTCAGCGAGGAAACTGTCGCTGAATACATCCGCTCCAACATCGCCCTCCTGAAAAACATGGTGGCGCGGGGATATCAAGATGGCCGCACCATTATGCGCCGCGTCGCCAAAATG
This sequence comes from Oscillatoriaceae cyanobacterium M33_DOE_052, assembly GCA_015296065.1. GTDB lineage: Bacteria > Cyanobacteriota > Cyanobacteriia > Cyanobacteriales > Laspinemataceae > Koinonema. The sequence goes on from DVDU01000255.1 coordinate 31,995, forward strand.
GAGCAATGGTTAGCCAATCCCCAATTACTCAGCGCTGACAGCGATGCTGAATATGCCGAAATCATAGAAATTGATTTAAACCAAATCAAAGAGCCCATAGTTGCCGCTCCCAACGACCCAGACAACATCAAATTAATGTCAGAATGCGCTGGGGACACCATCCATGAAGTCTTCATCGGTTCCTGCATGACCAACATCGGCCATTATCGCGCCGCCGCTAAAATATTGGAAAATGCAGGCACCGCCAAAGTGCGGTTATGGATTTGTCCCCCCACCCGCATGGATGAAAAACAGCTCCGGGAAGAGGGAGTTTATGGCGTATTCGCCGCCGCTGGTGCCCGCACAGAAATGCCGGGATGCAGCCTTTGTATGGGGAATCAAGCCCGTGTGGAAGATGGCGTTACCGTGTTTTCCACTTCTACCCGCAACTTCAACAACCGCATGGGCAAAGATGCGCGAGTTTATCTCGGTTCAGCGGAATTAGCTGCAGTTTGCGCCCTCCTCGGACGCATTCCCACGGTGGCGGAATATACGGCGATCGTCACCGAGAAAATCAATCCCTTTGCAGCGGAATTGTACCGCTATCTCAACTTTGACCAAATTGCTGGTTTTGAAGATGAAGGGCGCGTGATTCCTTTGGAAGAAATGCCCAAAATTGAGGATATTTTGGGAATGCCCGTAGGCGCAAGTAAGTAACCCATTAATAATGCAGGTTCGTAGTTGGGCTTCAGCCCAAAATCAAAGAGGGCTAAAGTCCAACTACGAGCCTGGAAGAGGGCTACAATTAATTATCCAGGTTCGTAGTAGGGCTTCAGCCCAAAATCAAAGAGGGCTAAAGCCCAACTACAAACCTGTTTGAGGGCTAAAGCCCAACTACAAACCTTTTTGATTATCTGCTATAATTAAGGTGTCAGTTATAATTAGCTGTTGTTATAAAATATTAAAATATGTTAATTTCTCCTTATGCTTCAGCAATGGACTGTAATTTTACATAAAGATTTTGAGCCTGAGTTTGATGCTCTCAACGATATTGTACAAGATGAGCTACTGAACCGAAAGGCTCTGCTACAGCAGGCGGGGCCTCAGCTCGGTCGTCCTTACGCCGATACCCTCAAGGGGTCGAAGCATCCTAATATGAAAGAATTACGGTTTAATGCGGATAATGGAGTATGGCGAGTTGCATTTGCTTTTGACCCCGATCGGCAAGCGATTATTTTAGTGGCTGGAGACAAAGCTGGACAGAATGAGTCTAGATTTTACAAACAACTGATTGCCAAAGCTGATGCTAGATTTGACCAACATTTAAAACAAGTGGAGGAATAAAGATGGGACGGAATATAGAAGAAATAGTAAACTCGTTGCCACCAGAACGCCGGGAAAAAATTGAGCGTCGTAGCGCTGAGCTGCTGACTGAATATAAAACCAGACAAAAGCTAAAAGAAATTCTAGAAAATAGCGAAGAATTTAGCCTTGATGAAGAAGTAATGATATTGTTATTAATGCTTCGGTTAATGAACCATTTTCATGTGACTGCATTAAGATTAACCGCACCGCTGAAAATCAACTTTTCCCGGCTTATTGATTTGGTTGAAGAATTAAAAGGTAGCCTAGAGGTGGTAGTCAATTTGCCTGGTAAATCGCCCGTGTGTTTGCCGATCGCTATACAGGAGGAAATGATGTCTGAAACCAATGTAATCACCAATACCCCACCAGAACCACCAGTTTCCCATGCTCTGAGCGGATTACTGCCCCAATTGTTGCAAGAAATCCAGCAAACTCCCAAAGAATACTGGCCAAATCTCCTGCAAATCATCCGCCTGTTTCGGGAAAGCGTCAATGGTGACAAACCAGCATCCGCTCCTCTGGATCAACAGGCGATAGAGATGACTCCCGCCCAACAATATGAAGCCTTGAGCCAACTTATCCAGTCTTGGGTAGATGAGGGAGACGAACAAGAGCAAACCGAAACTGCCGAGTATCTGCGGCAAGTTCTCGATTAAAATCGTTAATCTAATCGGATATTTCTATGCGTAAATTAGTCTTGCTAGATTCTGGCCCTTTAGGTATGGCTACTCATCCTCAAGCCAAATCTCCTATACACCAGGAGTGCAGCCAATGGCTGAACAATTTACCCCTCAAAGGCTACATTGTCGGGTTGCCAGAAATTGCGGATTATGAAGTGCGCCGGGAATTGATTCGAGCGGGGAAAACCCAAGGGATTAAAAGACTCGATGCACTAAAATCCCAGTTACAATCCCAGAAACTCTATTTCCCTATCACTACTGCTACTATGCTGTTAGCGGCGCAGTTGTGGGCGCAGGCGCGTCAGGCGGGAACGCCCACAGCCGACCCGAAAGCTCTTGATGGTGATGTGATTTTAGCGGCGGAAGCGATGTTATTGGCGAGCCAAAGTCATCAGGTAATTGTAGCATCGACCAATATCAGTCATTTATCCCAATTTGTGGATGCTAGGGAATGGCAAACTATCTAGGTATATCTGGCCATTATGGATGTAATAATTTGATGGTATATTTTGGATCAAATATTTGAATGTACAGCTTTTCGCCAGTTGGCACATCCTCTTACATCAAAATTATTCGCGAAAAAGGGATAGGATGTTTACTGGGAGTTCATCATTTGACAATGTGCTGTCTGATCAATTGAGATAATTCCGAGAGGTAAATCATCACATGGCATTACACAATCGCCCGGATTTTGCCGACTACAAGCAGGAAGGCCATAACTGGATTACACTGGTGACAGGAGAGTATTATCCAGATATATTAGACGACGCTTGCAACCTTTATGAGCCAGTCCTGGTTAAATTCGGACAACTCCTGAAATCTTCGGAATCATCAGAGCGGTTATTAATTGAAATTTCCAGAACATCTGCACAATGGATGCGAATCCAGCTAGCTAGGGTTTTCCGCAAGTATGTCAGCCCGGAAACCCCAGTTGAAATGCTGAAAAAGAAAACTAAAGTGAGAGAAATATGTGATAATTTTGGATCTGGGTTTAGGCCAATTCAGGAAGTGCAGGCAGCTTATGCCACTCGCCCAATTCGGGATGAGGCTCTGTGTGCGGTTTTATGGGAGTACAAAGACCGGGGAAAAAAAGGTTATGACTTAACAGAGCGATTGTTTTCTATGTGGCGGTCAAGATTTCCAGAGCTAGAGATTAAAGGACCATCAGGAGCTGGTAAGGATATCCTGATGGAACAGGTGTTCCCAGATTATCCCAACCCCAAGCGTCCGGTTGATTTTGTGATTTATGATAATAATAATAATCGGGCGGTGTTAGCGATCGGGCTGGCTCGGTATGACTCAGATAGGGGAGGAGCGCAAGAGGACGATCGTCCAGGTGGATATCGAAATTGTGCCGATGAAATCCTCGAATATGCAAAAAGCCATAATCTCAAAACCAAGGTAATCTTCCTGAACGATGGGCCAGGACTGTTGCTGGGTTCGATGTGGGATGATTATGCCAAACTGGAAGAAAGCGGGAATGGCAAAATTATGGTGCTAACTTTGCGGATGATTCCAGAAAGGATAACTACTGAGTGGTTGCATTCTTAAAAAAAGGGGGTAAATGTGGCAACAGGAATACCTAAAAGCCAGTGGAATGGGGCAGATGTTGATGAAGCTGCCAGCGGCTTAAATAACAGCTTAGATATTCAACTATCTTATCCCGGCAAACAGCCGGAAGCTGCAATTTTAGCAACCCCACCGGCAAAATGCGTAATGTTGGGCAAAGTCGGTGATGCAATTAACCGGCTGTACTATGGTGATAACCAACCAATTTTGGCTAGTTTACTCAACGACGCCACTATCAAGCAACAAATTAAGCTGATTTATATTGACCCACCCTTTGCCACTAAAAGTATATTTCAATCTCGCCATCAGCAAAATGCTTACCAAGATTTGTTATTTGGTAGTCATTACCTGGAATTTTTGCGGCACAGACTGGTGTTGCTTAGGGAAATATTAGCCGATGATGGCTCGATTTACCTGCATCTGGATGAGAACATGGCTTTTCAGGCCAAAATTATTCTGGATGAAATTTTTGGTCAGAGTAATTTTAGGAATTGGATTACCAGAAAAAAATGCAATCCTAAAAACTATACCAGCCATACTTATGGTAATATATCAGATTTTATTTTATTTTACACGAAATCAAAAAATTATATTTGGAATCGCCCTTTTGAAGCCTGGACGGAGGAACGGGCAAAAAAGGAATATGAATATATCGAACCAGAAACGGGACGCCGGTATAAAAAGGTGCCAATCCATGCGCCGGGGGTACGCAATGGGGAAACGGGTAAGCCTTGGCGGGGGATGATGCCTCCTCCGGGCAAGCATTGGCAATTCACTCCGAAAACTCTGGATGAAATGGATGCTAGAGGGGAGATTTTTTGGTCTAAAAATGGCAATCCCCGCCGCAAAGTCTATTTAGATGCTAGTCAAGGGGTGCCCGTACAAGATATTTGGCTGGATTATCGAGATGCACATAATCAGAATATCAAAGTTACGGGATATCCGACGGAAAAAAATCCTGAACTGTTGGCGCGGGTGATTCAGGCGTCATCTAATGATGGTGATTTAGTATTAGATTGCTTTTCGGGTTCGGGGACTACTTTGGCGGTGGCGGATGAGTTGGGACGCCGCTGGATAGGTATTGATAACAGTGTGGAGGCGATATCTACTACTTTGAATCGGTTTGCTAGAGGTTCTGAGCGGATGGGGGATTTTGTCAGTCAGGGAAAACCGCAGGTTGAACAATTATCGCTTTTTGATGGGTATGAGTCCGCCAATGGGGGTAACTTCATATATCCTCTGAGTTCCATTGTCAAAAATTTTGGTTTGTATGCTGAGGTGGTGCGGGCTGGGGATTTACACAGTCTGGTGAGGTCATTCATGGAAGTTTGATTTTAGCCTTGGTGGTCAAAATAAACCTCCCAATATCATAAAAAATACTTTTTGTCAAGAGATAAATCAAAAAATGCTGCGCCTCTGGGGAATGGGAGAGATAATAGTTATTTATACTCAGGGGTGGAGATGGTGAAATTCACACAAGAAAAATTAGCATCTATTGCATTTTTAGGGCATGATCGAAATATGTAACCTACAATACTGCCCGAGGTAAATAGGTGCTTTCCCAAAGTCAATCCCAAACGAAGTTACCGACACGCACTGATTCCCTTTCTAGTCTGGGGCAATCCTCTCGCCAGACTGGTGCGTTTGCTTTGATGGACAGCCTGGTCCGCCACGGAGTCAAACATATTTTTGGCTATCCCGGGGGGGCGATTCTGCCGATTTATGATGAGCTGTACCGGTTTGAAGCTGCTGGACATTTGCAGCATATTTTGGTGAGACACGAGCAGGGAGCTGCTCACGCGGCGGATGCCTATGCCCGGGCGACGGGAAAGGTGGGGGTGTGTTTTGCCACTTCTGGACCGGGGGCAACGAATTTGGTCACGGGTATCGCTACGGCCCATATGGATTCGATTCCGATGGTGGTGGTGACGGGGCAGGTGCCTCGGGGGGCGATCGGCACGGATGCCTTCCAGGAAACTGATATTTATGGCATTACCCTGCCCATTGTCAAGCATTCTTATGTAGTGCGCGACCCGCAGGATGTGGGGCGAATTGTGGCGGAGGCGTTCCATATCGCTAGTTCTGGCAGACCCGGACCGGTGTTGATTGACATCCCCAAGGATGTGGGTTTGGAGGAATGCGATTATGTGCCTGTGGCACCGGGAACTGTGAAGCTCCCGGGATACCGTCCCACAGTCAAAGGTAATCCCCGACAAATCAACCAGGCGCTACAGTTGATTCGGGAAGCAAAACAACCGCTGCTGTATGTGGGTGGGGGCACGATCGCCTCGGGCGCTCACGCCGAAATCAAAGAACTTGCCGAACATTTCCACCTCCCCGTCACCACCACCCTGATGGGTAAAGGCGCTTTTGACGAACGCCATCCCCTGTCTCTGGGAATGCTGGGGATGCACGGCACCGCCTATGCTAACTTTGCGGTGAGCGAGTGCGACTTACTCATCGCCGTGGGGGCTCGCTTCGATGACCGAGTGACCGGTAAACTCGATGAGTTCGCCCAACGGGCTAAAGTAATTCATATTGATATCGACCCCGCCGAAGTGGGTAAAAACCGGGCTCCCGATGTGCCGATCGTGGGTGACGTGCGCCAGGTGTTATTGGACCTGCTGCGCCGCTGCCATGAAACTGAGGATGTGGTAAATCGGGAACGGACCCAGCCTTGGTTAAACCGCATCGCTCGCTGGCGTCAAGATTATCCCCTCACTGTCCCCCATCCCGATAACGCCATCTCCCCTCAAGAGGCGATCGCCGAAGTGGGCAACCAGGCCCCAGACGCCTACTACACCACCGACGTGGGCCAACACCAAATGTGGGCCGCTCAATTCCTGAAAAACGGACCCCGCCGCTGGATTTCCAGCGCCGGTTTAGGCACAATGGGTTATGGTTTGCCAGCAGCAATGGGGGCAAAAATGGCTCTGCCCGAAGAGCAAGTTATCTGTATCAGCGGCGATGCCAGCTTCGCCATGAACCTGCAAGAGCTAGGCACCCTAGCCCAATATGGTTTAGCCGTCAAAACCGTAATTATCAACAACGGTTGGCAAGGCATGGTCCGCCAGTGGCAGCAAGCATTCTATGGTGAGCGTTATTCTGCTTCTAATATGGAAGTGGGGATGCCCGATATTCCCTTGCTCTGTCAGGCATATGGAATTAAAGGGATAGTGGTGAAAGAGCGGGAACAGATGAAACAGGCGATCGCCGAAATGCTCGCCCATCCCGGTCCCGTCGTCCTCGACGTGCGCGTAACCCGGGACGAAAACTGCTATCCGATGGTTGCCCCTGGGAAGAACAACGCCCAAATGGTAGGTTTACCAGAACAGACCCAAAAAGAAACCGCCGTTGATGTGGTTTTCTGCACCAACTGCGGCGCCAAAAATACCAGCAGCAACAATTTCTGCCCCCACTGTGGCACGAAATTGTAAACCAATTCTCCAGAGAAACGGCACAAAGACACCAAGAAAAATCAACAATTATTAGACCTCTTGCATTTAGGCAAGAGGTCTAATATACAGGATTTAGTGGTAATTATCCCAAGCGGAGGCGCTGCTAATACCAAGTACCCCTATCCCCCGGTTTGGCCATAAGCTGGCATCATTACTTCTGGATGACTACCCTACTCATTGAGCAACTATTGGCACCATGTGGGATAAAATTGCCGCAGAAATTGAGGCAGTAACTGGCGATAAAATTCAAGTAAATAACCACCGCTCTGTAGGTGGGGGCTGTATTAATCAAGGATATCAGCTTAATGCCAATAATCGGTCATATTTTGTCAAGTTGAACCAGGCATCTCTGGCAGATATGTTTACCGCCGAGGCTTTGGGGTTGCAGCAAATGTGGGCAACTCATACCATTCGGGTGCCAAAACCAATTTGCACTGGCACGGTAGGCAATTATGCTTATATTGTTATGGAGTGGTTGGATATCGGGGGGCGTGGTGATACTACAGCTTGGGAAGAGATGGGGCGACAGTTGGCGCAACTGCACCGTCAGGGCGTGGCGGATCAGTTTGGTTGGGAGCGAAATAATACGATCGGCTCCACCCCACAAATCAATACTTGGACAGCAGACTGGGGGGAATTTTGGGCCACACACCGCATCGGTTATCAGTTACGCTTGGCAAAACGACGCGGCGGGCAATTTCCCGATGGGGAGCGGTTGGTAGCGATGATTCCCGAACTGCTGGCGAACCATAAACCACAGCCATCTTTAGTACATGGAGATTTATGGGGGGGGAATGCAGCGGTGACGGCGGATGGGGAACCGGTAATTTTTGATCCGGCGGCTTATTACGGCGATCGCGAAGTGGATATCGCCATGACGGAACTTTTCGGCGGCTTCTCCAGAGCCTTCTACAAAGGTTACAACGAAGTTTGGCCGTTACCTCCGGGCTACCAACAGCGCAAAACCCTATATAACCTTTACCACATCCTCAATCACTTTAACCTCTTCGGCGGCGGCTATGGTGGGCAAGCCAACCGCACGATCGGCGAACTGCTGCACTCTTAGAGCCGCCCCTAGTCGCCAGAAGCCGCAACCTGACGGCCAAATTATAAACCCAGACCAAAAAAGGTCTGGGTGGGAGTTTTTATTTGCTGACTGGCGGTTTTTAAAAAAAAGAGCTACAATCGGGTGCCAGCCAGCGGTTTTGAAAACAGCATTGAAACCAATCGCTAACAACAGTCAACCTGAGTTCAATATCTAAGATAACGGGATGTTGTGAATAAGCTGTGAAGAATAGGGGTTAATTTGGGAAAATATCATGTTTTTTTTCGGGAAGTTGCTCTAAATCAGGGGGCAAGGTAAAATTTTTAATTGGCAATTGCTGATTAATGGTAACACACTCGTAATCGCAGGTAGTTGCCCATCTCTGGACTCATCAGCTCTGGATTAATATGATTGCTATCGTCCTTTGTCACTTGTCCCTTGTCACTTGTCACTGGTAATATGTCCGCTTGTCCAAGGACTAATGACCAATGACCAATGACTAATGACGCTTTTGCTAACACCGGATGAAAAATTTGGCTTTTGGTTTGGGATTGATATCATTTTTCCTGTCCGCCGGTGCTACTGGTTTCGGGCAACTACCGGCTAATGCCCCAGTAGTGGCGGCTCAGGCACAAGCGCGGCAACCTTACCCCTCGTTTGGCAGTGATCTGCTCGATCGGCAAATCCACATCTACCAGCAATTTTTAGCGGCGGGCGGACCGCCAGATATTCTCATTGTGGGTAGCTCCCGGGCGCTGCAGGGAGTGGACCCGGTGGCGCTGCAAATGGCAATGGCCCATCATGGTTATCCCGGACTGAGGGTGTTTAATTTCAGTATTAATGGCGCCACGGCGCAGGTGGTGGAACTGTTGTTGCGGAAAATCCTGATCGGAACCCCCCTACCAAAAGCGATTTTGTGGGCAGATGGGTTGCGAGCGTTTAACAGCGGTAGGGAGGACCGGACTTATCAGGCGATCGTTGCTTCCCGAGGATACCAACTCCTTGCCCAAGGAGTTCGCCCCTTCCAAAATAGCCCGATCGCCTCCACACCGCCCACCGCCCCCCCCACCTCAGCCACCTATTTCCGCATCCAAACCACAGCCAACAACGACCCAAGAGCCGCCATAACCTCCACCTATAAAGTAGGCAGACAGTGGTGGGATACCGTCCAAGACGAACTCGCCGCCACCTACCAGCGGCAACAAGAAACCGTCACCTGGTGGCCCGGTTACGAACCCCCACCCCTCCCCACCCTAGAACAAATCATCGCCGGAGAAGCCCCCAATCAACTGCAACCCACCGGCTTTATCCCCATCACCACCCGCTACAACCCCGCCACTTACTACCAACAATACCCCCGAGTTCCTGGTAACTATGATGGCGATTACATCAACTTCAATTTAGAGGGACCACAAAAAGCCGCCCTAGAATCCGTTGCCGCTTTTGCCCGCACCCGGCGCATCCCCTTAATTATCGTCAACTTACCCCTCACAGACGACTACTTAGACCCCGTGCGTACCAATTATGAAGCCCAATTCAGCGCCCAGATGGAGCGGCTGGCCATTGGCCAAGGTTTTATCTTCCGGGACTTAGTTCGTCAGTGGCCCGCTCAAGATGAATATTTTCAAGACCCCAGCCATATCAACCGCTACGGTGCTTTTGCCGTAGCTTTAAGTCTCGCCCAGGATGACACCATTACCTGGTTTCCGCCGCAGCGCTAGGGGTGATATGCGCTAAACTGGTGCCCAATAGTCGCTCAACCAGAAGAAAATTTATGAAAATACTCGGTTGCTTACTCCGACCAATTCGCAAAGTAGTCGGTTTGGGTTTTCTGCTTTTAGGCACCATTCCCACCCTGTTAATTCCCGGTTTTGGCCTGTTTTTGGGCTTGCCCTTCCTGGTGATTGGCGGCGCCCTGGTTTGTGGTTGTTAATTATAATTGATAATTGATAATTGATAATTGATAATTGATAATTGATGATTATTAATTATCAATTATCGTTTGTCGGGTGGACAGTGCCCACTACTGCTACTGCCTGTTTTGAGGTGATTTGGTTCGGCACTGCCCACCCTACCACTGTTAGTTTGAATATAAATACTTAAATAGCCTAGCCACGGTGGCTAGGCTTTCGGATAAATATGTTGAAGATGATCTAAAGAAACTACTAGGGTTGACTTGCCTTGGCAGCGATCGCGTCTCGGTTGGCGCTTACTACCTCCTTTGCGAACTTGGTTTGGCCTACGCACACCAGCACCCAACCTTCAGACAGTTGCTGGTTAGTGGTAACTACCTCCTTTGCGAACTTGACTTGAGTAACACCCCGTGGTGTTAAAGGTCTGCCCACTTCAAAAGCACTTTGCCAATCCTTCTCCGGCGCTGTATTCGCTGCGCTCTGGTTCAGCCTCGGAGACACCGGCAGTGAACCTCTTTGCCTTGCTCACAATGTCCTTTCCTTGGTGTCTGTAATCAAGATAACATTGCCTTTTTGGCTTGGCAAGACCTTTTTACAAAACTTTACATCTTTTTTTCATAATTCACCCCCCGTCTCCTCCTGGCTACCGTTTATACAGATCTTTGGCTTCGTGACCACCCCTTAAGTCCCTCACCCCCGTCCCCCCGTCTCCGAGTCTCCCCGTCTCCGAGTCTCCCCGTCTCCGAGTCCCCCCGTCTTACTCCCCTCTCCCTACCTGGTCGAGGAGAAGGGGGTGAGGGCTGCTCGGGGGTGGGGTTTAACCAAAAAACCATTCTCATTCTTAATTAAAATGACTATAACGTGAGAATGAGCAATTTTCATAACTTAATTTCCCGTTATTCCGATACCTGGAGTAAGTCCATATCATTCGCTCCCTCCATCATCCCGCTGGAATGCTCCCGCAACAGTTCGGCGATGCGCCGCGCTTCTATTCTATCCACACCGAGAAAATCGGCGAAGCGTCCTTCAGTAATCAGACCTCTATCTAATGCCTCAATCGCCAGGTGTTGGTAGTGAATTGGCGCCATATCGCTGCGTTGAGGAATTGCTTGTAAGCCAATTTCCTGCTGGGCTTTTCTCACTTTCAAGCCTCTATCGCGCAACCGCTCCCAAGTCCCCGAAGGTAGCAGCTTCATTTCCTCTAACCGATAAGATAGCGCTTCCACAGACACTCCGTAGTAGTGAGCCAAAGTAAATAGATTGCTGATACTAAACTTTTCTGTGGTTCCGCGCATATCGTTAAATCGCTTTAATAAACCACTGGTGGGCATCAGGAAATATTTGGCGAAGGCTTCCGCCAGTCGCTCGCTCGCGGGCATTCTCTTGTACTGCTCTGCCACCAAATCTACTACCGGCTTTTTCCGGTGCGCGAGAAAGTGAAGATATCCATGCGCGAGAGACCACCGCCGCCGCTCTTCTGGGTGATTGGCATTAATTACCATGCAGCCACCGAGTTGCTCGTTGTAACTATACATTTCTGAATATTTTCCTGGCATTTTGAGGTAGAAGATGCGCAATCCTACACTCTGCTCTAAGATATCCCGCAGCATTGGAATTGGACCATCTCCGAGACCGAGGCGCTGACGTTCTGCGATCGCGATCGCCTCCGCCTCCAGTTCAATTGATGTCGCACTTACCGCATATTCGCGAGGATAGTTTTGTGGGAGGGGCGATCGCATAATCTCTTCCAGTTCTAAGTAATACCGACAAAATTCCTCCCACTGTCTAATCACTGGTTCAATCTCCGCCTGTTCTACATCAGCAGCGCGATAAGCAGTGCGAAACTGTACCTCGAAAGCCTCCACTACAGGACGGGGACGCACCAAGTCGCTAACTGCGATGCCATAAGCACGAGCCAGTTTGATCAGTTCGCTAGCCTTGAGACGGCGTTCTCCTTTCTCGATCGCCACCATTGTCGTCCGGGCCGCATCAATAACTTTCGCCGCATCAGCTTGGGTCATCCCACATTTCTGGCGCGCAGAAAGCAGGAGCGAACCCAACCGCCTCATATCAATATTGTCCAGGACATTGTTAGAACTGGCTTGTACCATAAATTTACCCCATAAACCTGTCAATGTCAGCTATTATACTCTATTTTTTAGCTTTAATGTCAGATTTGAGCCAGCGCAGCTAAATTCGGAGTGCGATCGGCCTCGCCCACGACCACACCAAAACCGCCGCCAACCCCGCCAAATTTTGACTGCGGGGGTCCCCACCCGCGTTGCCAGCACCAAAAAAATCATCAGCGCCAAAATCTTGATAGCTCTTGACAATTGACTTTGCAATATGCTAAGTTATAGCAGTTGCTAAGTTATAGCAGTAGCCAACCCAGTTAAGACAATTAGTGTAAAGCGCCAGGAGTGTAGAATTCCTCTACCTCGGCTTCCTGGTAGTGGTCTCGTACCCCCGCACTCACTCGATGTCTTAATCTCTCTGGCTACTGCTATAGTCAAAAGCCAACATACAAAAGCCAACATATAAAGTGAGGGCAGTAGGTTATGAACAATTTGATTTTTTGTATAAAGGACAACCATGCATATCATCTCAAAATCCCCCCTCAAAGATTTTTGGAGCCAACACCCTGCAGCCAAAACCGCCCTGAAGGCTTGGTACAAACAGATGGCTGCAGCCAACTACGCCAACTTAGCTGAGTTAAAGCAAACTGTTACTGCCTCAGCAGATATAGTGGGTAATTTTACGGTATTTAATATTGGTGGTAACAAGTTTCGTCTGATTGCATTTATAGATTATCAATATCGAAAAGTTTTTATTAGAGCTGTACTCACCCATGAAGAATATGATCAAGAAAAATGGAAAAAAGACCCTTGGTTTAACTAAATCATTAAATTGCTAGCTAACTATTAGTTGGTTATGGTAGTTGGGTATCAGATAATTAGTATGCTATCTAATCTTGTTAGATTGATTACATAATAATTATCCGATACCTACTAGACAGATAAAGCCAAAACTATCGCAGTCAACCAATGAAAAGTATGTCATCATGTTAACCGAAGAAAATAATTACCTAAAGCTCCTCGCCAAATTTCCCCCGCGCCCCATCAATTCAGAAGCAGAATTAAGGGCAGCCATAGAAGCGATTAACTCTATTTTAGACAAACCAGGGGAATTAAATCGCGATGAACGGGATTATCTGAATGTCCTCGGCACCCTCGTGCATGAGTACGAAGAAACTTTAGATTTGATTCCTGACATCTATGGGATAGATATGTTAAAAGCATTGATAGAAGAACATGATTTGCGCCAAAAAGACCTAGTTGGTATTTTTAAAACCGAGTCGATTGTATCTGCGGTCTTAAAAGGCAACCGACAACTTACCACAGAACACATCCAAAAGTTGGCTGAGTTTTTCCATGTGTCGCCAGCGGTGTTCTTTCCAAAAGTAACCCTCTCAAAACCCGCAAATGAAGTGAAAAGTGTGGGAACAATTGATAATTGATAATTGATAATTGATAATTGATAATTGATAATTATCTCCCCTCCTCCCAGTCTTCCCGTCTCCCCGTCCCCCCCGTCTCCAAGTCCCCCCGTCTCCCCGTCTCCGAGTCCCCCCCTCACCCCCGTCCCCCCATCTCCCAATTCTTTCCTGATGCCATAACTACACCGGCGTATATAGGAATATCACGAGAGATTTGGGAGTCCAAAAATGCGTCATTATGCCCCAGTTTTCCTATCATCTTTATTATTTATGGGACTAATAATCGTGCCTCCGGCAACCGAGAATCTGCACACATCATCAGCCCAAACCAATCAAAACTCAGACCCCATGCCCCGCTTGGGGACATCGGGAAGACGCAGTTAAATTTGTCCTGTGTTCTTGGTCAGTGGGTAGTGATTCTTTTGTCCTTTGTTAAAACTAGGTGCGGCAGATTAGCGAATCAGTAAATCACCGAATGCTCAGGTAAATTTATCTTGGTAAATTCGATTAAATATTTGTTTTTTATCCTTTAATTGGGGGGCAGAGCGGTGCAATTGGCGATGATGGCATAACAAAGGCGGTATCAAGTACCAGATTTTTTCATAACCTTTTCCCCGTCTCTCCCGCCCGTATCCATCGGGGACCAGTAGGGAAATAGCAGCCAGTGGGCTCGGTAGATTCACCTACCGAGCTTTTTGATTTTGGAGTCGAATGGGCCACAATTCTGTAAAAATGGATAAATAAATCCATTGACTTTTAGTGAAAAAACCCATGCCTTCTGCTCTCAAGTACCTCACCGGTAGCGAAATCCGACAACAATTTTTGGAATTTTTTGCCGCAAGAGGTCATCAGATGCTACCGAGCGCCTCTTTGGTTCCCGAAGACCCCACGGTGTTGCTGACGATCGCCGGGATGTTGCCCTTCAAACCCATATTTCTCGGACAACGCACCTCAGAATACCCTCGCGCCACCACATCCCAAAAGTGCATTCGCACCAACGATATCGAAAACGTGGGACGCACCGCCAGACACCACACCTTTTTCGAGATGCTCGGTAACTTCAGCTTCGGGGACTACTTCAAACCAGAGGCGATCGCCTGGGGATGGGAACTATCCACCAAAGTCTTTGGCTTACCCCCAGAACGCCTCGTGGTCAGCGTCTTTGAAGAAGACGACGAAGCCGCCAACATCTGGCGGGATAAAATCGGCGTCCCCCCCCAGCGCATCATCCGTATGGGAGCAGCGGATAACTTCTGGGCGTCTGGTCCCACCGGTCCTTGTGGCCCCTGCTCAGAAATCTACTACGACTTCCACCCAGAACGTGGCGACGACAACATCGACCTAGAAGACGACAGCCGGTTTATCGAATTTTACAACCTGGTGTTTATGCAGTACAACCGGGACGCCCAGGGCAACCTGACCCCCCTGCAAAACAAAAACATCGATACCGGTATGGGTTTAGAGCGGATGGCGCAAATCCTCCAAGGCGTCCCCAACAACTATGAAACTGACCTAATTCTCCCCATCATCAAAACCGCCGCCGAAATTGCCGGTATCGACTACGCCACCAGCGACGCCAAAACCAAAGTCTCCTATAAAGTCATTGGCGACCATGTGCGCGCCGTGGTGCATATGATTGCTGATGGCATCACCGCTTCTAATATTGGCAGAGGTTATATACTGCGGCGGTTGATTCGCCGGGTGGTGCGTCACGGACGTTTGCTGGGTATTCAAGGGGAATTCACAGCAAATGTGGCAGAAACGGCCATTTCTCTTTCTGAAACCGCTTATCCCAACGTGCGGGAGCGTGCGGCTTTTATTAAAGCGGAGCTGAATCGCGAAGAATCCCGATTTTTGACCACCTTGGAGCGGGGAGAAAAACTCCTAGAGGAGATTTTGGCCAAAGGAGCAACACAGATATCTGGCAAAGATGCCTTCACTCTCTACGATACTTATGGTTTCCCCCTAGAGCTGACGCAAGAAATTGCCGAAGAACGGGGGATGACTGTGGATGTGGCGGAGTTTGAGGCAGAAATGGCTTTAGCTCAGGAGCGATCGCGGGAAGCTCACGAAACTATTGATTTGACGGTACAGGGGAGTTTGGACGAACTGGCGGAGAAAATCCATCCCACGGAGTTTCTGGGATATACGGAATTATCCTCAACGGCGTTAATTGCGGCGTTGTTGGTGGATGGGAAACCGGTGGAGGTGGCGACGGCGGGGACAGCGGTGCAGGTGGTGCTATCGGCGACGCCGTTTTATGCGGAGTCGGGGGGACAAATCGGCGATCGGGGTTATTTCAGCGGCCCAGATTTGTTAGTGCGGATTGAAGATGTGCAGAAAGAATCTAATATTTTTGTGCATTTTGGTTATGTAGAACGGGGCACCCTCACCGTGGGAGCCTCGGTGACGGCGCAAATCGATCGGGCTTGTCGCCGTCGCGCCCAAGCACATCATACCGCCACCCACCTGCTGCAAGCAGCGCTGAAAAAGATTGTCGATGATGGCATCTCTCAGGCGGGTTCTTTGGTAGCATTCGATCGCCTGCGGTTTGATTTTAACTGTCCCCGATCCGTGACACCAGAGGAATTGCAGCAAATCGAAGACCTGATTAATACTTGGATAGGCGAAGCCCACGATACCCTAGTAGTAGAAATGTCTTTGACAGAGGCAAAGGCAAAAGGAGCCGTTGCCATGTTTGGGGAAAAATACGGCGACTGGGTGCGCACTGTGGATGTCCCCGGAGTATCGATGGAATTGTGCGGCGGTACTCACGTCAAGAATACGGCAGAAATTGGGTTATTTAAAATCGTGTCGGAAACTGGCGTAGCGTCAGGAGTGCGGCGCATTGAAGCGGTTGCCGGTCCGGCGGTATTGGAATATTTGAACCTGCGCGATCGGATTGTGCGGGACTTATGCGCCGAATTCAAAATCAAGCCAGAAGAAATCCCCGATCGCATTGCGCAAATGCAAGACTCACTGAAAGCAGCGAACAAGCAACTAGATGCCATAGCAGCGGAATTAGCAGTTGCCAAATCAGAACAACTTCTCAGTCAAGTTGAGTCCGTCGGTTCCGCTCAAATTATCGTTGCCAACCTCGGAGAAGTCGCCGCCGACGCCCTCAAAACTGCCGCCGAACGGTTGTTGGATAAACTAGGTGCTGATGGTGCTGTGGTTCTCGGTGCCATTCCCAGCGCCGATAAAGTCAGCCTAGTAGCAGCTTTTGGCAAAAACATCAACCAAAAAGGCTTGCAAGCCGGTAAATTTATCGGTGCGATCGCCAGCATTTGCGGTGGTGGTGGTGGCGGACGCCCCAACCTCGCTCAAGCAGGCGGACGGGAACCCGCGAAATTGCCAGAAGCCTTAGAAGCCGCCCTCACGAGCCTGCGCGCTAGTTTGAAGTAATTATGGACAAATGGGCGAGAGGTTGTTCAAATCAGAATGGGATTTTAGTCAGCCCTCACCCCTTGTGGGAGAGGGGTAGGGGGTGAGGGAAGATGGGGAAGATGGGGAAGATGGGGAAGATGGGGAGGAGGG
>DVDU01000154.1 GCA_015296065.1 Oscillatoriaceae cyanobacterium M33_DOE_052
CAGTTGTGGATGATGGCGCATCAAATACCTCACTCACCCTCCTCTATCAAGTATCCCCATCCTCACCTCAAAACACATCTTGGTTCGGTATCTAAATTTCCCAACGTATCCCCACCAATCTGAAAAACCTGCACCTGTAAGCTGGGGAGACCCGTCCCCCCGTCCCCCCGTCTCCCCGTCTCCCCGTCCCCCCGTCCCCCTTTGAGGGACCACGGGCAAACACACGAATTTTTAAAATATTCTGTAATTTTTGTAACAAACTTTCCTGATCATCACAGAATGGTGACTTAGAGGCGATAAGCTGGAAATATAACCAAAGGAGTATATAAAAGTGGCTGTCACCATCAGATTTCATAAGGATTTAGACCTAGAAGAAGCCATCCAATATCGGGCGGGACAAAAAGTGGCGCTGAAGCAACGCCCCGAAGTAGTAGATACCATTGTCGAATATGACCCGATGATGGTGCCTCCCGTCCAACTGATGAACGATCCCCATCCCCGATATCCCGAAGAATTGATCTTAGTGACACAACAGCCGTCAGTGTCTTTAGGTTCATTCAGGACGCCTGGTCATTCTAAGGTTCAGTATCTTGACCTATGGGGAAGAGTCAGCCTGATTAGCAAATCGAGTTAATTAACCATTTTGAGCATATTTACTTATTGAAAACTAACCCAGCATTGACCCCAAAAGCCCGCCCCAGCGGGCTTTATTTTTGGGTGGTTCTCATTGGGGATCTAGCTCGGAATTGCCAAAGGAGGTTTTGCCATCGGGTGACAAAATGTCATTAGTAAACCTTCGGCTTCTGGGGGTCGCGCCAGTTGTCGAAAACAGCGATATTATGCACGCAGGAAACTGTGCAGTATGGGGCGCAATCCTTCTCGGTGGCGTACTCAGCATCAATATGTTCTTGGGTGTATTCCAGGAAACTTATGCCGGGGTAGCCCCTTTGCTGAGAGCAGCGATGCACCAGACCATCCTCGCAAACGTACAGATAGCGGGCTCCGGCCCGACACCGCCACTGGTTGGGTCGGCCCTCTACGAGGTTATCCTTGAATGTCATAAGGTGCGACATCGGCCAGGGGGTGGTGGAACGGAAATCCTGATAAACGGCTTGTTGCTGTGAACCCAGAGCCTGGAGTTGACCATTGCCGTCGTGGAGGACGCCCACTGTGCTGGTAAAGCCGAGTTTTCGGGCATGGCGACCGATGGTCAAGGCATCTTCTGGGTTGGAGATACTGGCACCAATCACCGAGTTGATGTTCACGTCGAAGTCTGCATGGGCAGCCAGGTAATCCAGTTTGGGGGCGATCGTCTTCAGGCTCTTTTTCGACACATCATCTGGCTGAACGTTGTCAATGCTGATCTGCATCCGCAGCAAGCCTGCATCGTTGAGCCGGTGGATGCGATCGGGAGTGAGATAGTAGGCGTTGGTCAGCAGTTCCGGCAGCATTCCGTGATGGGCGATACGCCGGATTAGATCGTAGATATCTGGGTGCATCAGGGGTTCGCCGCCGCTGAATGTCACCATCGAGGCGCCCAGTTCTGCTGCCTTGTCGATGCGCCGAAACATCTCCTCGGTGGGTACTGGGGGCGAGTGGTCGTCGTATTCGTTGCAGTAGGCGCAGGCGAGATTGCAGCGTCGCATCGGAATCATATGAATCAGGATGGGGTGCTTAGTTGAAGCGATCGCCCGCGCCCCGACCTTGAGCATTGCCAGTTTGGGCGTAAACCGGTTCCGCTTTTTCAGCGGCTCTTTTTCTCTTGACATACTGGAATAATCATGGTGTCTTTCATCCCAGTATTATAATAGCAATTTTTTAGATTTTTCAAACAGGGACCGCTCTAGTCATTCCAGTTTCTGATAAATTTCATAATTTTTCAGCTTCGCCGCCTTAAAAACTCTAGTCATTTCAATTTAATTGACAATTGATAATTATCAATTATCAATTGTCAATTATCAATTATTTTCCTGAAGATTTATTTAAGAAACCCGGTTTGGGCTAGGGAAACGCGGGCATTTTGCAAAGCGGTTTGCACTTGTGCAAAACCAGTACCGCCGTAACTATTGCGAGCGGCTACTACTTGGCGGGGGGCAATGGCATCATATATATCCGCCTCAAATGCCGGATGTAATTGCTGCCATTCTGCTAAACTTAAATCCTTCAGCAATTTCCCAGCAGCCAGAGAAGTTTTAACCACTTTCCCCACCAGGTTATAGGCTTCCCGGAAGGGGACACCTTTTTTCGCCAAATAATCCGCCACATCCGTGGCATTAGAAAAATCTTCGGTCACAGCAGCGGCGAGACGTTGACTGCGGAATTCCATCCCCTCTTGCAGTAGAATAGTCATGGCTTGCACAGAAGTTTTCACAGTTTTTACCGCGTCGAATAGCGCTTCTTTGTCTTCTTGCAGGTCTTTGTTGTAGGCTAAAGGTAGCCCTTTCATTAATACCAATAAGGCTTGGAGATGGCCGAAAACCCGCCCAGTTTTGCCCCGTACCAGTTCCGGTACGTCGGGATTTTTTTTCTGGGGCATGATGCTAGAACCAGTGGCGCAAGAGTCTTTGAGGGTGACAAAGCGGAATTCTTCTGATGCCCACAGGATAACCTCTTCACATAGACGGCTGAGGTGCATCATAATGATGCTCGCGGCGGCGAGAAATTCTATGGCGAAATCTCGATCGCTGACGCCATCCAAACTATTGGCGTAAACTTTGCCAAATCCCAGCAGTTCGGCAGTGTAATGGCGATCGATGGGGAAAGTCGTACCCGCCAAGGCGCCACTACCGAGGGGGCAAATATCCACCCGTCGGTAAACATCCCCCAACCGCTCCCAGTCCCGTTGCGCCATTTCAAAGTAAGCTAACAGGTGGTGAGCTAAACTGAGGGGTTGCGCCCGCTGCAGGTGGGTGTAACCGGGGATGAGGGTTTCTAAGTTCGGCTCCGCCAGGTCCAGCAATGCCGTTTGAAATTCCCGCAGGAGGCGGCGAATTTCCTGGATTTGGTGGCGGAGGTACAGGCGAGTATCAGTACCTACTTGGTCATTGCGCGATCGGGCAGTATGCAGCTTTTTGCCCACATCGCCAATAATCTCCGTCAAGCGTCTTTCTACCGCAAAGTGAACATCCTCCGCATCGACACCCGGGGTAAACCTTCCTGACCGATATTCCTGGCGAATTTGCTCTAAACCCGCCACGATTTGCTCCCCTTCTTCCGGCAAGATAATCCCTGTTTTCGCCAGCATTTGGGAGTGAGCGATCGAGCCAGTGAGGTCATATTCTATCAGCTCGATATCAAAGCTGATACTAGCGTTAAATTCCGCAATAGCCGGATGCAGAGAGCCTTCAAACCGCTGGCTCCAAGTTTTGTCCTGAGTCATGGCAAATAACCGCGTGATTACCTTATCTAAAATAAGGCATAGCGCGGGTATTTTAATTTCCCAAATGTTAAAATTATATCATATTTCCTGTGGCTATTTGCCGATGTTACCCCGCAGCATAAATCCCAAAGCCAGCCCAATGACAAAAGCCCAGGCTTGACCGGTTTTGATGAAATGTTGGATAGACTTGCCGATTTTGCCCATCATATCTGGATCGGTGACATTTTGAGCTAAGAATGTGACTTGGCGGGTAAGATCATGGAAAAAATCACCATAATTAATCCCAGATGCTAAACTATTAAATCCATCGGCGAGACCGTCTAGATGCAACATATGTGTCATCCCTCATTATTTTTCCAAATTCACTTGTCACTTGTCCAAGAGTCCTTTGTCCCTTGTCCGCTTGAGGGCAACCACGGGGGGTTGCCCCTACAGTTATTCGCATCCCAATGCCCTAGAACTTAATATCACTTATCATTTGGTACGGGCTGTTCTTCATAAATATTTGGGTTTTCTGATAAATCTTAATGACGCCGTGCCCGTACAGTCACTTTTCACTTGTTTAATGACAAAGGACAAATGACAAATGACAAATAACCTATAACTGTTCCGCCTCCAGAGATTTAACTTTCATCACGATTAAAGTCATATCGTCGCTGTTGCTAGAGTTGACGCCAATAAAATCTTGGACGCGATCGAACAAGTAATCGAGGATTTCTTGGGGATTTTGGAACTGGCGACAAGCCCAAGCAAAAGCATTTTTGAGGTTTTCCTCATCAAACCGCTCGCCCTGGGGATTGGCCGCATCAGTAAACCCATCCGTATAATAAATAATCCCATCTCCCGGCTCCAACTGTACCCGGGCTTCCTGATATTGGCTGTCCGCATCCAAACCGATCAACATCCCCAGAGTATCCAGGCGATCGATACTATTAGTCGCCGATCGCCATAACAGCGGCGGGTTGTGAGCCGCATTACTATAAGACAAAACCTGGGTTTCGGGGTCGTACTCAGAATAAAACAAAGTTACAAAGCGGTTAGAATTTTCCAAATCCGCATACATCACCCGGTTGAGATGCTGGAGTATGCGAGCTGGAGAATGACCATTGAGGACTTCTGCACGCAACATCCCTCGGGTCATCGTCATAATCAGTCCGGCGGGGACCCCCTTACCCATCACATCCCCGATCGCGATACTCCATCTAGAGATGGCGTTTTCCCCCTCCCCCCCTTTGGCGGTAGAGGGATTCGAGCCATCGCGGCCCACCCCTGCCCCGAGCAAACCGGAGTTATGTTTCAATCCCTGAAAGGGGTTCGGGCAAATTTTGGAGCCACCGACAAGCCATCTCTCCTCTCCATTATTCTCACACTTGAGGGGGATAAAATCATAATAGTCGCCGCCGACGCGGTTAGCAGTTTGGCAGCGAGCCGCCAGTTCTATGCCTTCAATTTGGGGACAAGACCGAGGGAGCAAGCGCCGTTGAATTTCCGCTCCAATTTCTAGCTCCCGATCCAGGCGCTCTTTCTGGCGTAACTCCATCGTCAGCTCGTCATTTTCAATAGCCACCGCCGCCTGGTCAGCCACCAAGCGGATTAACTTTTGACGAGTATGGAGCCAAGCATAATCCGGATCGCGACTAAACACATACAGCCGACCCCGTTCTATATTTTTCACCAAAATCGGGGTGCCGAACAACTGCACATCTGAGCCCACAAGCTGACATAAAACCGCGTCCAAATTAGCGAGTGTTGGCGCTTTCAATGAGTTGCTTGCTGCCCCAGAGGCATTGTTTAACCTTGGCGATATATTGCGAGTTGCCGCATCGATCGCTTGACGGATGTCCTGACACTGCATCCCATCCTGACAATGCAGCCGCAATAACTTCAAAGAACCATTAGGTTTGAACAGGAGAATGGCACTGCCATCAGTATCTGTCACCCTGCTAGCCACGAGGGGAATCAGTTCTAAAAACTGATTCAGATTGTTAAAGCTGCGGAGGGCAAAGCTAAGGGAGCTGAGTAAATCTTGGATTTTATTTTGTTCGCGATACCAACGTGCCACCAGTTCTTTGAGGGCAAAAACTGGAGCCGTATCGGCTGGGGATGCAGAAGCCAGCGGCGTCAGCCCGTCTGGGGAATTACCAAGGCCGGTATCTGCATCTCTGTAGGGCTTTCGGGGAAGGGGGGCAGCAGTCATCGAGTTTCCGCATGAGTACTCATCACATCTGGCAATATCGGGGCGAAGCAGACTATCCGAAATCCCGCTCCGAGGGTGCCCGCTCCGAGGGAGGGAAGCAAAAGCCGATCGGGATTGCTAGTCAATCCACAAGATCTGGAAGCTGTTGCTTTGCCCGGAGAATCGATCGGGATAGTGGTGAATCCTCCCCAATCCCGGCATCGCCACCTGTTCAGGAATAGATTACCACTACTAAAACGTTTAATTTGTCAATAGTAACGTTTATTTTTATTTCTGCCCATAGATTTTGGTTGGGAAAACCCAACAAAAATTTTGGTTTTTTGGCGGTAATTCTGCCATTATGCCGTTGAAACTACCAATTTTCCCGCGCTCCCTGGTTGGGGGAGAGCGGGAGAATGGGTGGCATGGATGACCTAGCCATTGAGCAGCGCTTCGACAAACTCGTAGCTAGAAAATGGGCGCAGGTCTTCGATGCCTTCACCAGCACCGATAAAACGGATGGGCAGACCGAGCTGCTGCACCACCGCGATCGCGATCCCGCCTTTAGCAGTGCCGTCGAGCTTGGTGAGGATCGCACCGCTGAGGTTGACAGCTTCGGAAAATACCTGGGCTTGATGTAACCCGTTTTGCCCGAGGGTAGAGTCCAAAACGATGAGGGATTCAACTATGGCATCAGGAGCTTTTTTATCAATAATCCGCCGGATTTTGTGGAGTTCGTCCATCAAATTTTTCTTATTTTGCAGGCGTCCGGCAGTATCGACTAGCAGCAATTGACTGCCTTTGGCTTGAGCCCGTCCGATCGCGTCGAACACCACCGCCGCTGGGTCAGCATTTTTCACCGGGTTAGCGATCACTTCCACCCCAGTGCGCTCCCCCCAAACCTTCACCTGCTCTACCGCCGCCGCGCGGAAAGTATCAGCCGCTGCGATGGTACAAGAGTAGCCAGATTTTTGGGCAATGTGAGCCAACTTGCCGATCGTCGTGGTTTTGCCACTGCCGTTCACCCCAGTAATCAACCAGATATTCAGCTTATCTTTATCCGGCACTAAAATCGGTTGCTCGTCATCCAGAGTCGGTTTGTCCAGGATATCCCGCAGGATTTTTTTCAGATAAGCAATAGCTTCCTTGGGTGGTAAAGCCTCCTCGCGCAACTTACTTTGCAGCGCCTCAATAATCCGATCGGTCGCTGCCACCCCCACATCAGCTTGCAGCAGGACATCCTCAATCCGCATCACCGCTTCCCGGTTCAGCGGACCAGCTCCCACAATCGCCTTGAGCTGATTAATTAAACCACGCCGCGTCTTATCCAGACCCAAACGCAGCTTCTTCAGCCAAGTAATTTCCTCAACCGAAACCTCCTCCGGTCGCCGTCCTTGCGCCGCCAAAACCTCCGCCGACCACAAAAACCCCTCATCAAACGCTATTCTCGGCAAAGCCACCAAATCCCCAGACGCTTGCGGCTGGTCCTCCACCGGCGGCGCTGCCACCGCCGTCTCCTCTAGCCGCTTCAGGCGCTCCTGCCTTTCCGCTTCTGCCTTCGCCCAAAATGGGACCGGGGCCGATTCCGCCACCGGTTCTGGCGGTGGTGATACAGCCTCAGTCACTGCCACCGTTTCCGGCACTTCTGGCGTTACCACCGGTGCTGGCGGTGGTGATACAGCCTCAGTCACTGCCACCGTTTCCGGCACTTCTGGCGTTACCACCGGTGCTGGCGGTGGTGATACTGTCTCAGTCACTGCCACCGTTTCCGGCACTTCTGGCGTTACCACCGGTTCTGGCGGCGGCGATACTTCTGGGGTTGCCACCATTTCCGGTAATACTTCCAACTCCGATCCCACTGGAGCCGCAGATGGTAGAGGCTCTGGGGTTGGTTCTACCACTGGGGTGGGTGGGGTCTCTACTGGTTCTGCCTCACCTTGACCTTGGCGAACCTGAATATTTTTGTAAGCTGCCTTTGCCCAAGCGAGGTAATCTTCCGCTACTGCCGATTCCGATGCGGCATCTTGTGGCGCATCTGATTGTTCTTCAGCCGCTGGCGGTGCTTCTGGGGGGGTAACAGGTTCTTCTGTTTTCTCGTTGAACTGACGGCGGAACCAATTAAAAACCATTGTTTTGCGGTTGATGTTTTAAATTTAGATTTCGGTAATAATAATGGCTAAATTTTAGGTGCTGATAAAAATTTTCATAATTTATATTAATCGGTAAGGGAATTTTAGCTGATTTTCCTTACCGATGCTACCCTAACTATTTGGGAGCCGTTGGCTCTTTCATGTTCTCGCTCACCCGGCGCAAAACGCCATTGATAAAGCGGTATCCTTCATCGCCACTATAGCGCTTAGCCATTTCCACCGCTTCATTGATTGCCACTTTAGCCGGAATGCCTAAGTAATACATTTCTGCCACAGCGATGCGGAGGATATCGCGGTCAATCCGGGGGAGGCGATTTAGCTGCCAATCCACCATTGATTGATTTAAAACCTCGTCTATGGCGGAGTGATTAGCGTGGATACAGGAGAGGATTTCAAGAGTGTAGGCGCGGACTTCTTTGCGATTGGATAGCTGGATGAATTCGGGGATTTCCACGGCCATCGCCAGACGGTTGATGGCACTTTGGGTGAGTTCGATCGCCTCATAAACCATCGCACGGGCGCTTTCGACGGTGGAGGCGTGAATAACGCTACCCATGAGGCGATCGCTACCCCGCTTCAGTTCTGCCGACGAAGTTTCCAAAGCATCGTGGGATTCAGAAGTCAGGGTACGCACCGCAGCCACCACAAAATCTTCCAGCTTTTGCTGTTGTATTTTTTCTGGATTTGCGGATAGTTGGCTCTGGCTGAGCAGAGCCAGTTCTCGAGCAATTCGGCGGGGTTGCATGATTAAATGTTTAATTGTTCTTCGGCTGGCAGAGGCTGCCGGTTGTTATCGGCAACCAAGTTTTTCAGTTTTTGCGCCGTCGCTGACCCGAGATTGAGAGGTTCGGGAGCGGTAGGACTGACAATACCACCAGATATGAGTAGCTTAAAGGCATCTTCCACCGAAATGGATAGAGGCATCACCTCATCTTCCGGGACGATCGCGTACCAACCGCTAGCAGGGTTGGGGGTGGTGGGGAGGAAAACGCTTAACAGCGGTCCCGATGCCACATGAGGCTGAAAGTCCTTGGTAACGGTTCCGGTGACAAAGCCGATCGCCCATACACCCTTGCGGGGGTACTCCACCAAAATCACCTTGCGAAACTTGCTTTGAGAATCTTTCAGCAGAGTTTCCAGGAGCTGTTTGAGCGTTTTGTAAACCGACCCTGCCAGGGGAATCGCTTGCAAAACGCGCTCTCCCAAGTCTAGCAGCCACTTGCCCGCAATATTGCGAGCCATGAGGCCGATGAGGAGAATTCCCATCATCGGTACTGTCAAACCCACCAACAAATTCAAGACGTTGACCAAGATGGGATCGAGGCCATCAAAAGGGTTCAGCCGTTTGGGAATCCGGGTGAGCATATCAACCACCCAACTCGCCACATTGATCGTTAGCCAGATCGTGGTAGCGAGGGGAATCACTACCAGCAAACCGGCAATCAGGTCATTTTTTAAGTCTTGCTTGAGGCGCTGGATCACAATTAGCCCACTCTCCTTTGCCAGGGAAAATTATAAGCACCGTCAGGACGCTACGCTTGAGAATGCGGTTCAGCGCCGCCATCGTCTTCAAGGTGTTGTTGGCGCCCCAGAGGGGTGCCAAGGTCAGGGGCAACCATTGGAGATTGTCCCTAAAACTGGGATTGGGGGACTAGGGGACGGGGGGACTGGGGGGAGTGTGGGGAGTGTGGGGAGTGTGGGGAGTGTGGGGAGTGTGGGGAGTGTGGGGAGTGTGGG
>DVDU01000110.1 GCA_015296065.1 Oscillatoriaceae cyanobacterium M33_DOE_052
ATACTACCCCCATTCTCTATGTACTCTATGACTCGTTTTCTCAAGTCCAGACTATAAGCCATTCTGACCCCTCCCTCATAATTCTTCTCAATTTTAGCACATCTGGCTTCCCTCTCACTCTTATTTGAAATGACTATAACTATAATTTGGTACAAAAGTCACTTGGTGGAATAAATATCCAGATTATGATTAAAAAGCCAACCAGCAAACTGAGTGTGACATTAATCACTGGTTATTGGGAATAAATATCATTTATCTCGATGATGGGGGTCACTAGCAACCGGATGGCCTGCCTGTAAGATCGTAAATAAGAGAACATATCCCAAGGTAAGGATAATTATATGAACAGTGAAGCCGATCGGCCATTGACGACCCTAGCCACAGAAGCCACAGAAGCCACAGAAGTCACCACGCCGAAAACTAGAGACGTGGTGACGCCAGACCCCCGTCCCAAACCAGACGACAACTTATCCGATGCTTTGAATGCTTTTGCCAAAGCAGCCGCCGTTGAGTTGATGTGGTCTTGGGTGGGTTTGCTCGACAAAAAAAGTTAGGGTTTTCCGTATCTTGCAGTAGGGGCGAAGCATTCGCGCTGAATATCTTCTGTAAAAAGAACAGTCTCTCTGCGCGAATGCTTCGCCCCGACAATCGCAAAAACCCGGCTTGTTTCTCTCACTTACCCGAAAAACCCACAGCTTCAGTAATGGAATTTAAACCATTTTCCTCTAATTTGGGCACCAACCCTTCTAGAATATTGCGCACCATTAATGGCCCTTCATAAATCAATCCGGTGTAGGCTTCTAAAAGGGTAGCGCCAGCGGTGATTTTCTCCCAAGCATCGGCGGCGGTGAAAATGCCCCCAGTGCCAATAATCGGTAATTTACCGCCAGTTTGTTGGTAAATAAAGCGGATAACTTCTGTGGAACGCTGGCGGAGGGGAGCGCCGCTAAGTCCTCCGGCTTCTTCGGTGACAGATTTGCCGGTTAAGTTGATAGTTTTAGTTTCCAGATTATCGCGGGAAATTGTGGTGTTGGTGGCGATAATTCCGGCGAGTTGATATTGATTGACTACGGCAATGATTTCGGCGATGTCTTCCCATGCTAAGTCTGGGGCAATTTTGACTAAAATGGGTTTTTCGCCTTGATTTTCTTGCTGTAAAGCGTCTAAAATTGGTGCTAATTGATTGGCGGCTTGGAGCGATCGCAGTCCGGGAGTGTTGGGAGAGGAGACATTAACCACAAAATAGTCTCCCCACGGTTTGAGGAGGCGAAAGCTGGCTAAATAATCCCCTGATGCTTCTTCAATAGGGGTGATTTTAGATTTACCTAAGTTGATACCAAGTGGCACTGACAGATGAATCCCTTTTTTTTCCTTGACAAAAGCTAACTTTTGTGCTAAGGATTCGGCTCCTTGGTTATTAAACCCCATACGGTTAATAGCCGCCAAATCAGCCGGGAGGCGGAACATCCGGGGACGGGGGTTGCCCGGTTGGGGGTGGTAGGTGACGGTGCCTAGTTCCACGAAACCGAAGCCGAGACAGGGCCAGATGGTACTGGCTTCGCCGTTTTTATCGAAACCCGCCGCCAGTCCGATCGGGTTAGGAAACCGCAACCCCCACAAATTCACCTCTAACGATCGCGCCTGAAAACCGCAAATGCGCGCAACCTGAGATTTCACCCAATCACCAGGAGGACTACCGCTGGTAGCTTCCAGAGCCCGGAGGGTTTGCATCGTTTGATGGTGCCACCATTCCGGGTCCGGTTGTACGTTAGAGAAAATCAGGGGGCGGAGTAGGGTTTTGTAGATGTCCATTCTCAGGTTCGTAGTAGGGCTTCAGCCCATTATCAATTATCAATTGATAATTGATAATTAATAATTAATAATTGATAATTATCAATTGTCAATTATCAATTGTCAATTATCAATTATCAATTCGAGAGAAACCCGGTTTCTTGAGATTAGGTACTAACGGGAGTTTCCACTTGGGTTTGGGCTTGGGGTTGGAACTGGAATAGGGAGTAAACCACATCGCGACGGATATCGGTCATCATGTCCAGGAACAGCTCGTAACCCTCACTCTTGTACTCAATCAGGGGGTCTTTTTGACCGTAGCTGCGCAGTCCCACCGCTTCCCGGAGCGCATCCATTTGTTGCAGGTGTTCTCGCCAGAGGGTGTCCAGACGCTGGAGGATGAAAAAGCGCTCGGCTTGACGCATCAAACCGGGTTGGATGCGCTCTACCTGTGCCTCTTTCATGTCATAAGCGATGCGGACTTGTTCGTAGAGGAAAGTTTTGATTTCATCCACGGTGAGGTCTTCGAGTTGTTGGGGTTCCATGTCTTGGAGTAAATACACAAACTCCTTGACTTTGGATACCAGTTTTTCTAAGTCCCACTCTTCCGAGGGTAGTTCGGAGTTGACATAGTAGTTGACGATATCTTCCATCGTCTGCTCGGCGTATTTGATCACCTGTTCTTTCAGGTCTTGGCCTTCGAGGACGCGGCGGCGTTCGGCGTAGATGGCGCGACGCTGGTTGTTCATCACTTCGTCATACTCGAAAACCTGCTTACGCATATCGTAATAGTAGGTTTCTACTTTTTTCTGGGCGCCTTCCAAGCTGCGGGTGAGCATTCCTGATTCAATGGGCATATCTTCTTCCACCCGGAAGAGGTCCATTAAGCCTTTGACCCGATCGCCCCCGAAAATCCGCAGTAGATTATCCTCCAAACTGAGGAAAAACCGGGTTGAGCCCGGGTCTCCCTGGCGTCCAGCGCGACCTCGGAGCTGGTTATCAATGCGGCGGGACTCGTGACGCTCCGTCCCGATGACGTGTAAACCGCCGAGACGTACTACCTCTTCATGCTCCGCACTGGTAAACTTCTCATACTCATCGCGAATCAGGTTATAAACTTCCCGGAGCTTTTGAATCGCTGGGTCATTAGTCGGGGCTTTTTCCGACGCCACCGCCACCTTATCTTCTGCCTCCAATTCTGGCATCGATCGTTCTCCCCAGGTAGCCGTAGCAAATTCTACCGCTTCTTTTAACTGCGCTTCCGTAGCGCGAGATAGCTCTGTGGGGAAAATCTGCGGCGAAGCCTTCCAAGTTTTCACCTTTTTGCCGGGGACAAAACCCTTAGCCTGCTTGGGACTCTCCAAACCGGGGATATTTTGTACCCCGAAATTATCCTCATCCTCCGGCTTGACCACACGGGGTAGCAGGTATTCCCGCACCTTGAGGCGGGCCATATAATCGGCGTTACCTCCCAGGATAATATCGGTTCCGCGTCCCGCCATGTTCGTGGCGATCGTCACCGACCCCTTGCGACCCGCTTGCGCGATAATTTCCGATTCCCGCTCCACATTCTCCGGCTTCGCATTCAGCAGCTCGTGGGGAATTTCCATCCGATTCAATATCCGCGATAGCACCTCCGACTTTTCTACCGAAGTCGTTCCCACCAGAATTGGACGACCCAAAGCGTGCATTTCGGCACACTCAGAGCCGATCGCCTGCCACTTCGCTTCCTCGGTTTTATACACCACATCAGCTAAATCCTGACGGCTCAGAGTGCGGTTAGTGGGAATCACCGTCACTTCCAGATTGTAAATCCTCTCAAACTCTGCTTCTTCCGTCTTCGCCGTCCCCGTCATCCCTCCCAGCTTGGGATATAGCAAAAAGAAATTCTGATAAGTAATCGTCGCCATCGTCTGAGTTTCCGGCTGGATCGTGACCCGCTCCTTCGCCTCGATCGCTTGGTGTAACCCATCACTCCACCGCCGACCGGGCATAACCCGCCCAGTGAACTCATCCACAATCACCACTTCATCATTGCGGATGATATAGTTCACATCCTTAATAAACAGCTCCTTCGCCTTAATCGCATTAAACACATAATGCGCCCAAGGGTCTTTCGGGTCGTAGAGGTCCGTCACACCCAGAAGCTGCTCCGCCGCCTCGAACCCCTCATCACGCAGAATAATATTGCGCGCCTTTTCGTCAACTTCGTAATGTTCCCCATCTTTGGGATTTTCCGCGTCTTCCGCTCTAGTGAGCTGATTGGCGATTTCTGACGCCTTCTGGTACTTCTGCGTGGGACGCTCCACTTGACCAGAGATAATCAAAGGCGTGCGTGCCTCATCCACCAAAATCGAATCCACTTCATCGATGATGCAGTAGTTGAAGGGACGCTGCACCACCTCACTCATGGAAGTGGCCATATTATCCCGCAAGTAGTCAAAGCCCAGCTCGCTGTTCGTGCAGTAAGTAATATCGCAGGCGTAGTTTTTCTTACGCTCCGCCGGGTTCATCCCCTGCTGAATTAGTCCCACCTTCAAACCCAGGAAGCGATGCACTTGTCCCATCCACTCCGCGTCCCGGCGTGCTAGGTAGTCGTTCACCGTCACCACATGCACCCCCTTGCCCGTGAGCGCATTGAGGTAGGCGGGCAAAGTTGCCACCAGGGTTTTACCTTCCCCAGTTTTCATCTCCGCGATTTGCCCTTTATGGAGAATAATCCCCCCAAGTAGCTGGACATCAAAGTGGCGCATTCCCAGCACCCGCTTACCGGCTTCTCTGACCACGGCAAATGCTTCTGGGAGTAGCTCGTCCAATATCTCCTTAGTCTCGTTGTCATTGCGAGCTTTCGAGAGCCGCTGTTGGAATTCTACGGTTTTGGCAGCTAAATCGGTATCGCTGAGGATTTCGATTTCTGGCTCAAGCACTTTGATGTCAGTCACGAGCGGCTGAAATCTTTTCAGCTTGCGGGCATTGGGGTCGCCTAGAATAGTTTTAAGCATGGCAGGAGATAAGCGATAATTGACAATTGATAATTGATAATTGATAATTGATAATTGATAATTATCAATTATTAATTATCAATTATCAATTACCAGTCGTTGAACTTGAATGTTTATGGTGCCTTGCCCCTACACAATGCAGGTTGGCAATAGGCAATCAGCAAGATACAATTAATTTTTTGTCTTATTTATCCTATCATTTTCCCTCATCGCGATTACAAACCGGGGATGGGGATGCTATCGAGGAGCTGGTGAACGATCGTCCGTGCTTGGCGACCGCCAGCGGGGATGAGGCGGTGGGAAAGCACATGGGGGGCGAGAAATTTCACATCATCGGGGATCGCGAACTCGCGACCTTCGAGAAAAGCATAAGCCTGGGTGGCGCGTTGCAGAGCCACAGCACCCCGGGGACTGACGCCGAGCGTGATTAAATCATTCTCTCTGGTGGCACGAACTAAGTTAACGATGTACTGCTGGAGGGAAGTTTC
The DNA here is from genome assembly GCA_015296065.1 of Oscillatoriaceae cyanobacterium M33_DOE_052. GTDB lineage: Bacteria > Cyanobacteriota > Cyanobacteriia > Cyanobacteriales > Laspinemataceae > Koinonema. Next base: position 5,282 of record DVDU01000110.1, read on the forward strand.
TACCTTAACTTGGCTGCACAGACGGCATAACTCCAAAACTGTATCCAATTCAATACAGGGCTGTAATTCATCCACATGAAGGCCAGTTTGGAGACTAGAAAGCATTTTCAGTTCTTCGGCTTCCGTGGGGTAGCCGAGGGAGAAAGAGAGGGTGAAGCGGTCCATCTGGGCTTCTGGGAGGGGAAAAGTGCCTTGATACTCCACTGGGTTTTGGGTGGCGATCGCGAAAAAAGGCTTCGGCACCTTGCGCGACACCCCATCCACGGTCACTTGCCGCTCTTCCATCACTTCCAGCAAAGCCGACTGGGTGCGGGGAGTAGCGCGGTTAATTTCATCGGCGAGCAACACATTGGCAAACACCGGACCGGGGAGAAATTCAAACTCGCCAGTGCGGGGGTTCCAGATATTCGTCCCGGTGATATCCGTGGGGAGGAGGTCAGGGGTGCATTGAATGCGTTGGAACTTACCGGCGATCGAGCGGGCCAATGACTTCGCCAGCAGCGTTTTGCCCACTCCCGGCACATCCTCAAGCAAAGCATGACCCCCGGAAAACAGGGCCACCAAAACCAGACGGATGGCATCACTTTTACCAACAATAGTTTGGCTGAGGTTAGCCTTGAGTAGCTCGATAGATTCGCGAATCATAATTACCGGGGTAGAGATGGTATTGGGAGGGTGGGGAAAAACAGCAGACTAATTGTTATGTAATGCCTTGCCCCTAACTGGGAATAATTGCCCCAACCTCACTCAAGCAGGTGCGGACGGCGGCACAGTCGGCAGCAATTTGAGCTTTGAGCTGAGTCAAGGAGGCAAATTTCTGTTCTGGGCGCAAAAATTGCTCCAGACTGACTGTGAGAGTTTTGCCGTACAAATCCCCACCCCAGTCTAGGATGTGGACTTCCACCGTAGGCACGCTATCGGCTCCCACCGTGGGACGATGGCCGATATTCACCGCAGCCGCCATAGGCGTATTGTCGGTTTCTGTGGTGACACGAGCGGCGTACACCCCCAGTCTGGGGAGAAACTTTTGGGGGGGCAGCAGTAGGTTAGCTGTGGGGAACCCGATCGTCCGCCCGAGCTGCTGACCAGTAATCACTTTACCCACCAGAGAATAGGGACGCCCCAGACGGGAGTTAGCCCCGTCCATGTCCCCCTGCAGCAGCGCTTCGCGGATAGCAGAGCTGCTGATCCGCTCATAGTGACGCTTTTGCAGGGGGATGATATGGACGCGGACACCATAGGGTTGGGCGATCGCCTCCAGGTCCGCTGCCGTTCCCATCCGCTCTCGGCCAAAGCGAAAATCCTCCCCAACGCTAATCTGCACCGCTTGCAGACGGCTGAGGAGGATTTCTTCGACAAAATCCCGAGGGCTGAGTTTTGCCAGTTCCTCATCGAAAGGCAGCAAAACTAGCTGTTCTACCCCCATCGCCTTCAAAAGCTGCACCTTTTCCGCTCCAGGAGTCAGAAGCGCACGCGGTTGACCAGAGAAAAACTCTTGCGGATGGGGCTGAAACGTCACCACCGTAGCCCTAGGGGTGGACGGCGGCTGGGATACAATCGGTTCGACCACCCGGCGGTGCCCGCGATGTAGGCCATCAAAATTTCCCAGAGCTATTGCCGTGGGAGTAAGAACATTAGTTAAAGAAGAGGTTATCCACACAGTGAGAGGCGATCGGAAAGACAGTTGAACAGATATAGCCACACCTTTGATGCCGATATCAGGGATAATCAGCCCGATTGATGCCGCTCAACCTGGATCCGGCGGCGCAATGAGCTGGATGGTCAACCCCTCTCTAGCCATCAAAGAATTGGGAAATTGCTGCGCCACCTGCTCCCCTACACGATCTAAAAAATCGTCGTTATGTAGGGGGTCGTGGTGGAAAATCACCAGCTTTTCCGCATTAGCTGCCTTCGCCACCTTTACTGCTTCCTGCCAAGTGGAGTGACCCCAACCCACCCGGGATGACTTGGTGGAATAGTATTCCTCATCGGTGTAGGTGGCATCGTAAATCATCACATTAGCATTGCGGCACAGCTTGAGGACGTTTTCATCAATCCGATCGGGGAAATGTTCTGTATCGGTGATATACGCAGCCGCGTAACCCCCCCAGTTCACCCGGTAGCCCACCGCTTCACCGGGGTGATTGAGCAGGGCGGTTTCGATTTTAACTTCCCCTAAAAGTAAGGGCTCCTCAATCATCAGGTCGTGAAATTCTAGCTGCGCCCCCATAATCTGCAGGGGTACAGGAAAGTTGGGGTGGAGCATTTGGTCATTGAGGCGCTGTTGAAGAGTCGCCCCTTGGGGCGCAACCGCTCCATAGAGGTGGAACTTATTGCCCGGAATGAAGGCGGGGACAAAAAAGGGGAAACCTTGGATGTGGTCCCAGTGGGTGTGGGTGAAAAACATGCAGGCTTCTACAGGCATATGCGAGAGCAGATATTGTCCCAAAACTCGCAACCCCGTGCCCCCATCAAAAATCAGGCGTTTGCCGCCTACCCGCATCTCCACGCAAGGCGTATTGCCTCCGTAGCGGACTGTCTCTGCACCCGGGCAGGGTATGCTCCCTCGCACCCCCCAGAAATGAACTGTAAATTGGTCTTGCATCTCTTGCATGGGTGTGTTTTGCTGTTCGTGTTTAGGCATTAGCAGGCAGGAAGCCTGCTTCTCCGTGATGGCCGTCTATTTTTTTTGGTGGGGCTGAGGCAGCGCCCTCCGAAGTGGTTCGGGAAGTACGGCATAATCAGGGTCTTGGTTGTTTTGGCAAACCTTCTTGATGCCTTGCTCCGGGCTGGTGGTAGGAGCGAAAAATTTTTCGTCTCTACTATCCCGGTGGGCAGGGGGCGACCACGGGGGGGACGACCAAGGGGGGTCGCCCCTACAGGGCTGGCGTGCTTCCTGGTGGTAGTTATAACTACAGCACCTTTTGGGCGCGCTAGCGCGCTGTTGGTCAGGGTGTTTACCATGAGTCAGATCGGCGTCCCAGATAGAAACGGCTCTCTACCAAGAGGCGCGAAATACCGAGGGGCGGTGGCAGCCCACGGGTTTTCGGGTCTGAGTTTCTGCTCAATTCTAACTTTTGAGCTGTTAAAGAACGCAAGGATAACCTCGAAAATGTCTGATAATTTTGCCTCCACCACGGCATCCGGGCTGCCGATCGCCAACGTGTGGGGGGGAGTATCCACCATTATAAGCATCTGGCTAACCGAATTATCACTGCCTCTGGTGGTTGGGCAGAGTCCCGGCGGTGGTGGATTGACTGCCTACCCCGGAGATAAACCCCGCAAGGCGGCTCTGACCTGATGTGTTGATTTTACATCCTACACAATAATGCCCTTCCGGAAAAATTTTCTAAACTATTGACGATTATTCTAGCATAACTCAGTCCCAAATCACGGGATATTTAACTAATTTTTATGTTTGAGGCAACTCAATTAATGAGGGATACATTTAATTGGCATTAATCGAGGCTTTCTTTCCTAATATCAATGATGAAAATTTCAACAATATTAAAATTCTGGTAATTTTAGATACCTGAAATAAGTGTTTATTTATGTATGGTTAAATCCAGTCAGGTACTAGGGGATAAAGTACAGGTATATGGGGAGGGGGCTGGGTTGGGGGCTAGGGGCAACCACTGGCACCGGGGTGATGTGGGGAGCGATCGACTCAGAGCCAGACAGGGCGCCTAACTGACCAATCATGGTGGGCGTGCCTGCAGGGGGGATCGGCACCTTTAAAAAGTCACCAAAAAAACCCATAAGTGATAAAATATTAACAATAATCGGCAAGGCTCAAGATGTCAGGGAGGATCCATCGGCTAGGATGTGGATTTTGACTGCCCAAATCTCGCGCCAAAAAACGCAACAAGAGGAGTTTTTTACTGTATGACAACATCCCAGGAGCGAATTATTCTTACGGATCTGGGTAATGAAATGTCCCGCTCTTACCTAGAATACGCCATGAGCGTAATCGTGGGTCGGGCGCTGCCAGATGCGCGGGATGGGCTGAAGCCTGTACACCGGCGAATTCTGTACGCGATGCACGAACTGGGTTTGATGCCGGACCGCCCTTTCCGCAAGTGCGCCCGGGTGGTGGGGGAGGTGCTGGGTAAGTACCACCCCCACGGGGATACGGCGGTTTATGATGCCTTGGTGAGGATGGCGCAGGATTTCTCGATGCGGGACCCTCTGATTCAAGGTCACGGGAATTTCGGCTCGATCGACAATGACCCGCCAGCGGCGATGCGTTACACGGAATGCCGCCTACAAGCGCTGACTACCGAATCCCTCCTGCGGGATATTGACTCGGAAACGGTGGATTTTGGCGATAATTTCGACGGTTCCCAGCAAGAGCCTCTGGTGATGCCCGCTCGCGTGCCCCAGCTCCTGCTCAATGGCTCTTCGGGGATCGCGGTGGGGATGGCTACCAATATCCCCCCCCACAATCTGGGGGAATTGATTAATGGTTTGGTGGCGTTAATCCACAAACCGGACATTACGGATTTGGAGCTGATGCAGTACATCCCCGGTCCAGACTTTCCCACTGGGGGTAAGATTCTGGGCATTTCTGGCATCCGAGATGTTTACACCACGGGCAGGGGTTCGATTTCTATGCGCGGGGTGGCGGAAATCGAGACTCTGCAACAGCGAGGAAGACAGGATAAAGAGGCGATTATTATTACGGAGTTGCCTTATCAAACCAATAAGGCGGCCATGATTGAGAAAATCGCTGAGTTGGTGAATGATAAGCGGATTGATGGCATATCGGATATCCGGGATGAGAGCGATCGCGACGGGATGCGCATCGTGATCGAGCTGAAGCGGGATGCTTATCCCCGGGTCGTCTTGAATAATCTCTACAAGCAAACTCCCCTTCAAGCTAATTTCGGGGCGAATATGCTGGCGCTGGTGAACAGCGAACCCCAGTTACTCACACTCACGCAATTCTTGCAAGTCTTCCTGGACTTCCGCATAGAAGCAATTACCCGCCGCACTCGCTATGAATTGCGCAAAGCTCAGGAAAGGGACCACCTGTTACAGGGTTTGTTAATTGCTCTGGCGAACCTGGATGCAATTATCCACTTAATTCGCGCTGCTGCTGATAGTTCGGCTGCCAAGCAGGAGCTGATGGATAGTTATGGGCTTTCTGAACCGCAATCAGATGCAATTCTGCAAATGCAGCTCCGTCGCCTCACGGCTTTGGAAGCAGAAAAAATTCAAAAAGAACATGAAGACTTAGTGGGGGTAATCGCCGATTTACAAGATATTCTGGCGCGGCGAGAGCGGGTTTTAGAAATTATCGAAACGGAAGTGGCTGCCCTGAAGGAGAAATTTGCCACACCCCGCCGCACGGTAATTGAACCGGCGGAGGGGGAAATCGAAGAGATGGACCTGATTGCTAATGAAAAGGCAATTATTCTGGTGACGGAACAGGGTTACATCAAGCGGATGCCTTTGAATACTTTTGAGGCACAAAGCCGCGCTACCCGGGGCAAGTCGGGCACGAAGATGAAAGAGGATGATGTGGTGGCGCATTTTCTCACTTGCTGCGACCATGATTCCGTGCTATTTTTTACCGATCGGGGCGTGGTCCATGCGCTGAATGCCTATCAAATCCCCGCTAGTTCCCGCACGGCTCGGGGGGTTCCGATTGTCCAGTTGCTACCGATACCCCATGAGGAAAAAATTACCTCGATCATCCCCGTGGCGGAGTTTTCTGATCAGGAATATTTGGTGATGTTGACTCAAATGGGTTACATCAAAAAAACAGCGATTTCGGCTTTTAGCAATATCCGCGCTAATGGTTTAAAGGCGCTGGTTTTGGAGGAAGGTGATGAGCTGCGGTGGGTGCGTCGCGCTACTAATGCTGACAGCGCCATGATCGGGACTCGCAATGGTATGGTGATTCACTTCCAAACTGATGACACCCAACTGCGCCCCCTGGGCCGCAATACTCGCGGTGTTAAGTCGATGAAATTGCGCCCGGGAGATGAAATTATCAGTATGGATATCCTCTCGGCGAGTACGATCGCAGGGCTGAAGCAGGCAGCGGAAGTTGAGGACCTCGAAGAGGACGAAGATTTGGAAACTGTCGCCGATGATGATAGCGACACCACCGAAGATGGGGAAGGCGAAATCGAGGCTCAAGCTGGTCCTTGGTTGTTGGCGATCACGACCAACGGTTTTGGCAAGCGGGTGCCTGTGGGACTCTTCCGCCTACAACGTCGCGCTGGTAAAGGCACTATTGCGATTAAATTCCGCAATGAGCAAGATAAATTGGCCGCTCTGCGGGTGGTGAATGAAGATGACGAACTGATGATTATTACTGCCCGGGGGATTATCATCCGTCAGGCGGTGAAGGCGATATCTTCTCAATCTCGCACGGCTCGGGGCGTGCGGGTACAACGTCTGGACGAGGACGACGCGATCGCCGCTGTCGCCTTGGTTCCCCCTACCGCTGAAGGAGAGGGAGGCTCTGGCTTAGAGGATATGGAAGAAATCGAATAATTCCCCAAGAGCTTCTGGGAGACTCCCGTCTCCCCGTCTCCGGCTCAAACCATCGCCCCTACTCCCCAGCTTCAACAACCCGTGACAGAAAAGCAGACTAACGAACATACCAGGGCACTAATTCTCGCACTCGCCGCTAGCGGTTTAATTATGGGGCTGACACCAGCACCCCAAAACCTGTGGCCCCTAGCTTGGGCAGCCGCGATTCCTCTCTGGGTGGCAGTGATTCGCCCTACCCACCAGTCAAAACTGATTTCCCATATCCTCCTCCCCTCGGTTTGGGGTATCTGCTACCACGGTGTGGCGCTATTTTGGATGACTGGCATTCACCCCCTCACCTGGATGGGAGTGCCTTGGCTGGCTTCTCTAGGAATTGCCTTTTTTACTTGGGGCTTGATCACTCTATGGGGAGCCGCCACTGTGACTCTTTGGGGCGCTACTTCTATTTTTTGGCATCGCTGTCACCCCCTCCCCCGCCTGTTAATTGCTACTGCAGTATGGTGTGGGGTGGAATCTCTCTGGAGTGCTTCCACCTTGTGGTGGACTGCCCTTGCCTACACCCAAAGTCCCGGCAATTTGGCAGGTTTACACCTGGGGCAGTTGGCTGGGCCGAATACTGTCAACGCTGCGATTATGGCAGTTAACGGTTTACTCGCTCAAGCCTGGATTAACCGCCGAGAATTGACCGCTAAATTTCCCGTTTTGGCCGCCATTGGTCTGTTTATTTGTTGCCAAATGGCGGGTTTGTGGCTGTACAGTCGTCCCCTGAACGATACTGCTAATACAGCACTGAAAATCGGCATTATTCAGGGCAATATTCCAAATCAAATTAAGTTTGCTTCCGAAGGTTGGCGCCGCGCTTTAGAAGGTTATACTACCGGCTACCGAGAATTGGCCGCGCAAGGTGTGGATGCGGTACTGATTCCTGAAACGGCTCTGCCTTATATCTGGACAGAACCAAATCAGCAATCCATTTCTTTTTATCGCGCCATTTTGGAAAATGGTGTGACGGCTTTTGTGGGTACTTTCGGCACTAAAGATAATAGTTTGACTAATAGTTTATTTTCGGTCAATGGCCGGGGTGAAACTATCAGCCGTTATGATAAAATTCATTTAGTGCCCTTGGGGGAATATATCCCTTTTGAAAAATATCTAGGTAAGATTATTAATCGCCTGTCGCCTTTGGACGCTCATTTAGTCCGGGGGGAAAAAAATCAGGTTTTTGAAACTCCTTTTGGGAAGGCTATAGCTGGGATTTGTTTTGACTCGGCGTTTGCGGAACATTTCCGCCGCCAAGCTGCGACTGGGGGGGAATTTATCCTCAGTGCGGCTAATGATGCTCATTATGCGGCGGATATGATGGCGCAACATCATGCTCTGGATTTGATGCGGGCGATCGAAGTGGATAGATGGGCAGTCCGAGCCACTAATACCGGACTTTCCGCCATCATCAACCCCCACGGTGAAACCAAATGGCTCTCCCAAATCAACACCTATGAGTTGCACGCGGATACTATCTACCGACGCACCACAGAAACTCTTTATGTGCGATGGGGAGATTGGCTGACACCCCTTTTAGGATGTTTAGGTATTGCCTCCCTGATAATTACTAGGATTATTGGGTTGAGATAATATAGTGATTTCAAATACAGCCTGTGCTGAAAAAATGTGGTACATATTCAAATCCCGGCTCCTCTCTGATCGAGGAATTTAGGGTGAGGGGTCGAGCTTTGAAGCTGTACTAAGTGACTGTTGAACAAGCTGTACTGGGATATTCACGCCGAAAATATCCTCCCATCTGGTTGAAAAATGGCCGAGAAACGGTATAATAGGCGAATACACATGACTATGCAGCGCCACCAGACGTGAATCTACTACAAGTACAGGCTCCTACGGGATGCCCACGCCTGCCCTCAACCCTCCACCTGCGGCCATACCAGAAACAAGCCGCAGCTAGTTGGTTTGCCAATAAAGGACGGGGGACGCTGAAAATGGCTACTGGGACGGGCAAAACCATCACTGCCTTGGCCATTGCTACGGAACTATACCAAAAAATCGGTCTGCAAGTTCTCCTTGTCCTCTGTCCCTACCGCCATCTCGTCACCCAGTGGGCAAGAGAAAGTGAGAAATTTGGACTGCAACCGATCTTAGCTTTTGAAAACGTCCGCAGTTGGCAAAGCGACCTTTCTAACCAACTCTACAACGTCTGCTCTGGTGGCCAGCGATTTCTGTGCGTTATTACTACTAATTCTACTCTAATTAAAGAAGGATTTCAATCCCAACTGCGCTATTTTCCCGCCAAAACTCTCATCATCGGGGACGAAGCCCACAATTTAGGCGCGCCACGCTTAGAAGAGAGTTTGCCCCGCAATTTTGGCTTGCGCCTCGCCCTTTCCGCTACCCCAGAACGCTATTTTGATGAAACCGGCACCCAATCTCTCCTCGACTATTTCGGCCCGGTATTGTCTCCAGAACTGACTCTGGGTGATGCTATCCGCCAAGGGGCTTTGGTTCACTATCTTTATTACCCGCTCTTAGTCACCTTAACTGAAGAAGAAAGTATCGTTTATGCGAAATTAACTAAACGAATTGGCTGGGCATTGTGGAATAATGAACAAGATGGTGGCAGCCCAGTTTTGACGGGGTTGCTGATGCAAAGAGCCCGGTTAATTGGGGCGGCGACGAATAAGTTAACTGCTTTGCGGCAGTTGATGGCTCAGAGAACCCACACCAGCCACACTCTGTTTTACTGCGGTGATGGTTCCGTGGAGGATGGGGGGTCTTTTGAGGGGAGTTCTCTTTGGGAACGCCGCCAACTCCATGCGGTGACGAAAATTCTGGGTAAAGAAATCGGCTATCGGGTCAATACTTACACTGCCACCACTCCTTTGCCGGAAAGGGAAAGATTGCGCCACCAATTTGAAAGCGGGGAGTTACAAGGATTGGTAGCGATTCGCTGTCTGGATGAGGGGGTGGATATCCCGGCGATCCGCACGGCTGTAATCCTGGCTAGTACGGGGAATCCCCGCCAGTTTATCCAGCGACGGGGACGGATTTTGCGCCCCCACTCAGAGAAGGAGCGGGCGACTTTGTTTGATGCGATCGTCACGCCGCCGGACTTGGGACGGGAAGCAATGGAAATTGAGCGGAATATTCTGCGCAAGGAGCTAAGGCGGTTTTTAGAATTCGCGGACTTAGCGGACAATGCGGGGGAAGCGAGAAAAACCCTGCTGTCCCTGCAGAAAAAATATGACTTGCTTGATATGTAATTGCCGCTTACAATGATAAGCAGAGATTTTTCCCCAGTTCCCTCACCCCCCCGCGATCTACTATGAACTTGCCATACCAACCGAGCCAAATTGCTGCTATATCGAGCCTTTTGGGTGAAAAACGCGCCTCTGGCTATGGCCGTAAATTCCAGAGCGGCGATGTGGACGAGCCGATCGTCACGGCGCCGCCGGAAGTGCGGCAAATCATCGATCGGGTGTTGGTACTGGAGAAAGAGAAAATGTACCAAAAAATCCCCCGGAATATCAAGGATGATATTCTCACAATTATCAAAGAAACCATCCAACAATGAAGCTGATTTACCTGCAACTGTGCAACTTCCGCCAGTTTTACGGCAAAACTCCAGCCATGTTGCTGGCGGCCACCACCCGCAACACGACGATTATTCACGGCAACAACGGAGCGGGTAAAACCACTCTGCTAAATGCTTTTACCTGGGTATTGTATGAAAAATTCAGCCCTGCTTTTGCTGCTGAAGAGCAACTGGTGAATAAGCGCGCTCTCAGTGAAATAGAATCGAGAAAACCGGTAGAGTGCTGGGTAGAATTAGTGTTTGAACACCACGGCAAACGCTACCAAGCTAAGCGCCTTTGTCGAGCTTATAAAACTGAATCTGGGGTAGAACAAGGGGCTAGTGAACTGTCCATGTATGTGGCGGGAGATGACGGCAGGTGGGTAATACCTCCTCAGCCACCAGAGGATATCATCGGGCGGATTTTACCGGAAAGTTTACATCAATATTTTTTCTTTGATGGGGAGCGGATTGATAAAATCGTCCGTCCCGATAAAAAAGCCGAAATTGCTGCTGCTACCAAGGAACTCTTAGGGGTGGAAGTATTTAACCGGGGGATCCGCCACTTGGGCGAGGCGAAAAAAAGCCTGGAAAATGATTTAATGGGCATTGGCAATCTGGAAACGAAAAAATTATTAGCAGATAAGCGCAAACGCGAGGAAGAAGTAGAAAAAATCTCGGCTCGCTTGGAGGAAATCGCTGGGGAATTGGCGAGTTTAGGAGAAGTGAAAAAAAGCATCAATCAACGGTTTCTGGAACTGGGGGGTGCGGGGGAGTTGCAGAAGCGCCGCCAAACCTTAGAAGGGCAGGAAAAATCTCTGCGCGAGCAGCTCAAACAAGGTCGATCGGGTTTGCAGGGTGCCGTTGCTAGTCGGGGTTATACGGTGTTGCTGTCTGAGGCGGTGGCGGAATTCCGGGGGATGTTTGAAAATTTACGATCGGGGATGCCAGCGGGGATTAAGCAGCCGTTTGTGCGGGAATTATTAGAAAGGCAGGTTTGCATTTGCGGCGGCGAACTGCATGAGGGGACTCACGCCTATCATTTAGTGCAAGAGTGGATGGAAAAAGCGGGGGATGCGGATATTGAAGAAACCGCGCTGCTGATGCGGGGGCGGATGGATGAGATCGATAAGCAAGTGCCAGAATTTTGGCGAGAAATTGATGGCATTCAGCAGAGTATTCAGCAGTTTAGGGCTGATTTATCCGGGGTGGAAACCCAACTGGATGATATTAAGGATAATTTGCGCCGCTATCCTGATGAAGATATTCAGCAGTTACAACAGCGTTTAGATGAAATCGAGGGAAAAATTGAGGCACTGAATCGGGAAACTGGTTCTCACCAGCAGCAGTTAGACAGCTTGAAGCAGGAAATCAGCCGCTTGGGTAAGGATATAGATAAGCAGCAAATGAATGAAATGCGGCAGGTTTTGGCACAAAAGCGGATTGCGGCGACAGAAGATGCGATCGCTCGGCTCACCGAAGTGCGTTCCCGGCTAGAATCCCAATTTCGTGCCCAACTAGAACAACGGGTGCAGCAAATCTTTTATCAAATTTCCTTCACCCCCTACATCCCCAAACTGAATGACAGCTATGAACTCAACCTCGTAGAGAATACCTCTGGGAGGGAATTACCCGTAGCCGCCAGTACCGGCGAGAATCAAATTCTGAGTTTATCATTTATCGGCGGTATTATGGAGGCAGTACGGGAGTGGAGCAAAAAAAATACCCTCATGGGACCCGATAGTAGCAATTTCCCCATTGTTATGGATTCGGCTTTTGGCAGTTTAGATGAAGTCTATCGGCGACAAATTGCCAAAACAATTCCCAAGTTAGCCAATCAGCTCCTGGTTTTAGTCACTAAAACCCAGTGGCGGGGAGAAGTAGCCGCCGAAATGGCTGATTTTATCGGTCGGGAGTACGTCCTGGTTTACAATTCTCCTAAGCCTGATTGCGAAGAGGATGTGATCGAGTTGGGTAACGGCATCTATCCTTTGGTGCGTCGCAGTCCCAACGAGTTTGAATATACAGAGATTATCCAGGTGGAGCGAGATAGTTAGTTCCTCTTTGGGGGATGGGGGACCTCTGGAGTGTGGGGAGTGTGGGGAGTGTGGGGAGTGTGGGGAGTGTGGGGAGTGTGGG
>DVDU01000240.1 GCA_015296065.1 Oscillatoriaceae cyanobacterium M33_DOE_052
CCCACACTCCCCACACTCCCACACTCCCCACACCCCCCACACTCCCCCCTGGTCCCCCAGTGGGCGGGTTCCGGAAAACTGCTCTCCCATCATTAAGATGTTGTATGCTCTCTTCCATCTATAGCGGTTCTGCGTTTGGTGAGGTACAGATTTATCTAAGAGTGCCTCCTCGCTCAGGGACAAATCAACATACAGAGGACTTTTCAACTGGAAGTAGGTTATAAAGAGTGAAAACCGCTAGATCTGGCCAGAGGAAATAAAATTGTATTATATACTACAATTTTTCCCAACCTCCCTTTCTCGCCAATGGCGTGCATCTAGCTACTGTAGAATTTCGGAAAATAGGATAAACTGACCACTGTACCCCCTGATAAAATTCATATGAAAATAACCGATCGGTTACGACTTGCTGCCGTAGCGCTGTTCTTATTTTCGTTGATTAACTTGCTATCCGTTTACAACCTCATAGACCAAATGACCAATGATGCCAGAGTTATCAACTACTCCGGTCTGCTCAGGGGAGAAACTCAAAGAATTGTGAAACTAGAACTTTTAAAACAGCCAGAAGATGAATTAATTAAAAAACTAGATGAAATTGCTTTAGGTCTGATAAATGGGGATAAAAATTTATCCTTACCACCAGCTAAAAATCCTGATTTTAAGAAAAAAATTGATGCTGTTTTTGCATCATGGAATCAACTAAAAAGCCATATAATAGATTTTCGGCTAGATCCAGAAAATCATCAAGAACAAATTGGTCAAATTAGCGAAGAACATTGGAAACTGACGGACGAAGCGGTTTTTGCGGCAGAAAATTATTCCCGGCAGAAAATCGAAAATCTAAAAATGATTTTTATCCTGCTTGGAGCTAGTAGTATAATTGTCTTGTTGGCATTACTCATCGCTACGCAAATAATTCAAATAAAGCTAAGGCTGGCAATCAAAACTATGGCCGAATCTTCAACTGAAATAGCAGCATTAATTCATCAACAAGAAGTAGTAGCTACTCGGCAAGAAGCCGCTGTAAAAACCACAACAAATACAATGCAAAATTTAAAAAATTTTGCCAGCAATTCTGTAGAAAGTGCCACTGTTGCTGCCAAGGTAGCCTACCAAGTCATAGAATTAGCCAAAACTGGCAATGCCATAGGAGAAAATGCCGCAGAACAATTGCAAATTCTCCAAAATAAAATTGAATCAATGCACGAAGAATGTATGGATTTGAGCAGAAAAAATGTTCAAATTAGTAAAGTTTCAATTTTAGTAAAAAACTTGGCAGATCAAACGAATCTCCTCGCATTAAATGCAGCGGTAGAAGCAGCGAGGAGTAATCATCATGGGGGTAAAGGATTTACTGTGGTAGCTAGTGAAATTCGCCAGCTAGCGGATGAAAGCAAAAAATCCGCAGATAAAATTAGTCTTTTAGTAACAGACATTCAAGTGGCAATTAATTCGGCTGTTTCTGAATTTAATGAGTTAACTAAAATCGTGAAACAGGGATTAGCATCTGCCAACAAAAGTACGATTGAATCTTTTCATACTGTTGTCGGGGTTTTGAGTGAAGTATTTGATAGTAGTGAGCAAATCTCTAACAATGCTAAAGAGCAAGCTAATGCCATCCAAGAAGTTGTAAATACCATGAATTCACTGCATTTGGGAGCTTCTGAGAGTACCAGCGGTATTCGACAGGCAAAAAATGGCATTGATCAATTAAAGCAAGTTGCCGTTAATTTAGATGAGATAGTTTAATAATTAGTAATTCAATAAAACATCGGCGCCAATATTCATAATTACCCAAGCAAATCCCCGGTGAAAATTGGCGTCGGTAATTGTTTTCCAGAAAAATTCTGGATAAATCTGGCTATAATTAATTTTTCCATATTTTTCCATTGACTTACTAATCTTTACGGTTTTGGCTGCGGACAATCCCATAGCTGATAGAAAGAGCGAGAATAGCAATTCCTAACCCAATAATGTCTAGACCTTCGGTTTTATCTAGATCTAGAATGATAATTTTCCGAGCAACGGCGATTAAAGATGTGACGATGACTAATTCTACTTGAATGACATGCTTTTTCAGGTAGCCGCTGATGTTTTCCAAAAGCTCTAGGGCAATTAAGACATTCAAAAATAAGCCGAATACCTTAAATAAAACTTTATAATAGGATTCTATGGAAGCTGTAAAAAGGGATGTGAGCGTGAACACTCCCAAATTCCAAATAGAAACGCAAATCACAATTAACATAGCCAGAGAGAGGATTTTAGAGACAATAATCTCTACAGTTTCCAGCAGGTGCAAAAAATTCTCATCTTTGGTACTGAGGGAGAGCAATTTTAGAAGTTTTTTCCAAGCCACGGGTTTAGGTAATAAGTAACTGATCCGGTACAAGCTAAAAGAATCTTAGCAGAAGTACCGGACACCGCACAAGTTAAGAAAAGGTTAAAAATCCGCCCTAGGGGAGAGGAAAACAATTAATCATCAACAATTGTTCATTGTGCGTTCACTTCAACCGGGTGGCCACAATGTTTATTGATGTGCTATTAGCTCTGGCTCTAGGGTTGTTTCTACCCCGATCGGGTCTTCTGCCAGCTTGCCAGAGTCTAGAGAGCAAGGCACCAACTGAACAGCACAAGCCTTTAATTCCGGCTGTCCAGAGGAGGGACAGGCTTCGGGGTGAGTGAGAGCATTAGCTTCGGCAGCTTCTGCCCAGAGAAAGCCCCAGTGCATCGGGACAAAGAGAGTGCCAGGAGCGATCGCCTTAGTAATTTTAGCCTTGAAGCGGGCACCACCCCGGCGCGATCGTACCTGCACCAGCATCCCCTCTTCAATCCCCAACCTTTGCGCATCCCGAGGGTGAATCTCCAGAAACGGCTCTGGGTGCATCTTGCTAGTTTTTTCAATCCTCCCAGTGCGCGTCTGGGTGTGCCAATGACCGTATAGGCGCCCATTAGTCATTACAAAAGGATAATCCGGGTCTGGCGGTTCCGCCAAACCTCCCGAGTGAAAAGCGCCGAACCTAGCCCTACCATCAGGAGTGTGAAAGCGAAAATCCGTATAGAGACGCTTATTAGTGGAATGATCAGAACTGTCGGCGGGATAAGGCCACTGAGTTGGGCCCCGTCCCCCCGTCTCCCCGTCCCCCCGTCCCCCCGGAGGGGCGCCAACGCCAGGAGCTAGCAATAAATCGTGGCTAAGTCCGCTCATATCGCAGGGACGACCTCGAGTTAGCCCCACAAATTCTGCATACACCGCCGCCGAATTCTCAAAATTAAACCACCGTTGGAAACCGAGGCGGCGTCCGACTTCAGCAAAGATTTCCCAGTCTGCTTTAGCTTCTCCTGGGGGGTCGCGGAAGGCAGGACATAATGTCACCACCCGCTCGGAATTGGTCATCACCCCAGTTTTCTCGCTCCACTGAGCAGCGGGCAAGATGAGGTGAGCATAGGCCGCCGTTTCCGTGGGATAGTAGGCATCTTGATAAACCGTGAAAGGGGATTTTCTCAGAGCCGCTTTTGTCCGCTCTAAATCTGGCATACTGACCACGGGATTAGTAGCAGCAATCCACAGCAAACCTACTTCTCCGGTTTCCAACCCAGTAATCATCTCCCAAGCAGTGCGTCCGGGGACCGGGGAAATCCGGCCAGAAGGCAATCCCCATAGTTCCTCCACTTCCCGGCGATGTTCTGGATTTTTCACCAGGCGGTATCCCGGCAAGATGTGGGACAAACCCCCAGCTTCCCTACCACCCATTGCGTTGGGCTGACCGGTGAGAGAAAATGGTCCCGATCCAGGCTTGCCGATGTTACCGGTCATCAGGTGCAGGTTGATGATGGTGCGCACCTTCGCGGTTCCTTCGGAAGACTGGTTAACTCCCATTGACCAGAGGGATAAAACTCTCTGGGACTCTCCCCACCACCGGGAGGCGGTTTCTAGTTCGTCGAGGCGAATGCCACAGCGTCTGGCCACCAGTTCTGGGGTATAGGAGCGGATGACTTCGGCGTAGTCGCTGAAGCCTCTGGTGCATTCATCCATGAAGACAGTATCGATGTAGCCCCAGCGCAAGAGCAAGTGAGCGATGCCATTGAGCAGGTCGATGTCTGTTCCTGGTTGAATGGCTAAATGCAGGTCTGCGGCTTCGGCGGTTTCGGTGCGGCGGGGGTCAACTACCACCATTTTCACGTTTTTGTTGCGCTTGTGGTGTTTGCGCAGGCGGTTAAAGATGATGGGGTGACATTCGGCGGTGTTGGTGCCGATTAAAAAGGCGCAGTCGGTCAGTTCTAGGTCTTCGTAACAGCAGGGGGGGCCGTCGGCGCCAAAGCTCTGGATGTAGCCGGATACGGCGGATGACATGCACAGGCGGGAGTTGGCGTCAAAGTTGTTGGTGCCAAGACAGCCTTTGAGGAGTTTTTGGGCGATGTAGTAGTCTTCGGTTTGAAATTGGCCAGAGCCATACATACAGATGGCATCAGGGCCAGATGTCTGGCGGAGGGTTTGGATGCGATCGGCTATAGCGTTAAAGGCTTCGTCCCAGGTGACGCGGCGGAACGGCTCATCGAGATGAGATCGCATCATGGGGTGTTTGAGGCGGTCTTTGAAGAGGGATTCGGTAATGGTGGCGCCTTTGACGCAAACCAGACCTTGGCTGGAGGGATGAGCCCGATCGCCCCGCACTTGCCAGATGGGATTGCCTTCACTATCTCGATGGGTTGCTTTCCCTTTCTGAGCTGGCGGCGTCACTTCTAACCCGCAGCCAACGCCGCAGTAAGGGCAGAGGGTTTTGGTAGTGTCTGTCATAAGTAAATTTGTCAATTGATAATTGATAATTGATAATTGATAATTGATAATTGATAATTGTCAATTGTCAATTGTCAATTGTCAATTATCTCCCCGTCTTAGAAGTCCCCTCGTCCCGTTCCCCGGGTGGGGAGGGGTAGGGGTTCTGGGGCGACTTCCTCTGGTTGGGCAGCATCAGATCCGTAATGCTCCGCGAAGGAGCCTTGAGGTTCTTTGAGGAAGAAAGCACACATAAACGCGCATACTAGAGCGGCTATGCCCATTGTGGCAAACAATATCTGAGCGGCGGTTTCACTGGGTGCTAGGCTGAAAATGGTAAGGTAAACCACGCCGCCAAAGTTACCGTAGGCGCCAACAATACCGGCAATTTGTCCGGTAGATTCTTTTTTAATCAGAGGCGCCATTGCAAAGGTGGCACCGCAGCCTGCTTGGGCAAAGTAGGCGGATAGCACAGTGACGGCGATCGCCAAGGGTAGAGGCCAGCTCGATCGGATATTGTACGCCGTCAAATAGCTTAGGCCAATCCCAGCGGTGATGATAGTCATAGTCCATTTGCGGCTGCCGAGTTTGTCAGAAATCAAGCCACCGCTGGGGCGAGAACCGAGATTGAGGAATGGATAGCTCGCCGCAATCATCCCGGCGGCGACATGTTCTAAATTGAATGTATGCTCAAAAAATGCTGGCAACATAGAAACTGCCGCCAGTTCCGAGCCGAAGCTGGTAACGTAGGTGAAGCAAAGCAGGGATACTTGATGAAAATCATACCGTTCAGCACTCAAGTAGATTTTACGCCCTTGCAGCAGCTCTTTATTTACCTGCACCGCTTTGTAGGTTTGGTAGCCGTAGAGACAGCCCAAAAGTCCCCACACTACCAGCATTTGGCTGGAGGTTAAAAAGTGGATTTTTGGTTGAGCTAGTCGCCATGCCAGTAAGCCCAGCGCAAAAATCAACCCAAAATTCATCACCGCCATTGCGTAAAAACTTTTGACGCTGGTAACTTCCATCGCGCCACTGCGTTTGGGACGAAGGTAAACTTTACCGGGAGGTGTATCGCTGACGCTGCGGAAATAAATCAAACCGTAAATGGCGGATAAGATGCCCGTCAAGGCGATAGTTAATCGCCAGTTGGACTGTCCACCATCCATAAATGCTGTGGCAACGGCGATGCTGGGTAGGACAAATTCTGCCCCAAATGCCCCAAAGTTCCCCCAACCTCCATAAATACCTTGGGCAATGCCAATTTCTTTTGGGGGAAACCATTCTGAGGTCATTCGGATGCCAATCACGAATCCTGCCCCGACAATGCCCATCAATAATCTTGCCAATACTAAGTGATGGAAGTTGGCCGCCAAAGCGGTGGCAAAACAAGGTACGATCGCGAATACCAGCAGCACGGAAAATGTGATGCGAGGTCCAAATTTATCCAAAATCATCCCAATCACAATTCGCGCTGGTATTGTTAGCGCTAAATTGCAAATTAGTAATGTTTTGATTTGGTCTGTTGCTAAATGTAATTCTTTGCCAATCGTGGTGGCAAAAGGAGCCAAATTAAACCAGCAAAGAAACGTCAAAAAGAAAGCTATCCAGGTCATGTGGAGAATGCGATATCTACCTTGAAATGACCAAAGCTCTTTTAGCATAATTACCCCATTATTACTGGCAATTTTGGCATACTCGACAGAACTAAAACCCTGCCTAATTAGGTAGTTTATGGCGGAATTTTATTAAATCCGCACGGTTAACAATCAATTCCCAGCTTTTTCTTCTCAATAGGTTGAACGCGGCTCTGATTAGCCTACCATTATTAGATGAAATATACAGCTAGGATGAAGATTGATGTTATGTCATCTATCTACTGTATGCCTTTCTATGACTTAGACACAATAAATCTTTAGCTCTCCATGATTTAATTGTTAATTTTTTGTTTTATATCATGGATTTTTCCTGGTAATGGTTTTACTTTTTGTGTCTGAGTTAAAGTTAGGTCGGTTATCAGAGTAAATTCGTATCTTTTATTACAAAAATCTCAATTAAATGAATTAATCGCATGATAATCATGCTCTTTTTACATCATATGCCGTTCGGCCAGGGCTTTGGGGGGACGGGGGGGGAGGGGGAAGAGGGGGAAGAGGGGGAAGAGGGGGAGGAGGGGGAAGAGGGGGAAGAGGGGGAAGAGGGGGAAGAGGGGGAAGAGCCCACACTCCCCACACTTCCCACACTCCCCACACTTCCCACACTCCCCCCCAGCTCCCC
>DVDU01000088.1 GCA_015296065.1 Oscillatoriaceae cyanobacterium M33_DOE_052
AGTCCCTCAAGATGTATTTGAGAATCATGGAGAATGAATATTTAGTCATGCTTAAACTCCTTTTTTTTTATCTGCGGCTCTCATTATAACATAATTGTGGCTATTTTTACCACTTTTTTATTGACATTCAACACTTCTGCCAGAAAGCAAATGAAAATTTGACTATATCTGTGAATAATTTGGAATCGCGCAACCGAGAGATTACGAAACTGAGCGAACTCAGCCACCTCCTGCAGGGTTGTCGCACGTTGAAGGAGGCTTATGCAGTGATTGGGGAGAGGGTGCAACCTTTGTTTCCCAATTTGATTGGTGGTGTCTTCGCCGTGTCTGACTCAAAACAGGTGGTGGAGACGATCGCCACTTGGGGGAATCCGGCCCTCAACTGCAATCTCTTATCCACGAATTCTGACAATTTGCTCCCATCCAACACTAGAGAGGTAGTGGATGGGCTATCGCAGGTGCTGTGCCGGTATATGCACCCAGACTCACCGCCAGCAGAATACTACTGGGTGCCAATGATGACAGCCGAAGAGACGATCGGCTTGCTGTATCTGAGCGCCCCAGAAGCCGGACTGCTCACGGAAGCCAAACAGCACTTAGCCATGACTGTGGCGGAACATATCGGTTTAGCCTTGGGCAACTTGAAACTGCGGGAAACTCTGAAGAATCAAAGTATTAAAGACCCCCTGACGGGACTTTATAATCGCCGTTATATGGAGGAAGCGGTTAACCGAGAAATCCAACAAGCGGCCCTGGAGCAGCGAGCTTTAGGAATTATCATCCTTGATATCGACTACTTCAAACGTGTTAACGATACTTTCGGCCACCCGGCGGGGGATACGGTACTGAAAACCGTGGGAGAATTTTTGCAAAAAAGCATTCAGAGCAAGGATTTGGCCTGTCGCTACGGCGGGGAGGAATTTATTATTATGATGCGAGAAACCAACCTAGATGTGGCAAAAAAACGCGCCGAGCTGCTGAGATGGGGTGTGAAATCGCTCCCCGTAGAGCATGGGGGACAGAACCTCGGTTGTATTACCATCTCTCTTGGGGTTGCTTGTTTCCCGGAACACGGTAGCACCCTGGCAGAATTGATCCACGCCGCTGATGCGGCATTATACCGCGCCAAGGCACTGGGGCGCGATCGTTCTCAAGTGGCGCTTGAGATAGAGGATATCCGGATCCATCCGGTCAGGGAAGCGATCGGCTCGGAACCACCGGAAAAGTCATGCCGGGACAATGACGCCACCAGCACGATCGAATATTTGACTTCCGACTCATACAAAGGACGCATCTGAGGCAAAACTGCGGCGGACTTCTTCCCTTTTTGTCCCATACTGGAATCAGGGAAGTATCATCCCCGTGGTGAAACTGCCAGAGCCTTCTGGTCATCTACTGTCATGGTGTATTCTGCCGCATCTATTTTGCCCTCTTCGCATCAAAAAGCCAGCCGCCGCCACGAAAAGCCACTTTGGGAGTACCAAGCCGGGAAGGTTTTGGCTGCATTTCTATCTGAGCGATAGGCTTTCTCTCCTCTCCGAGTAAGGCAGGGGGGAGAGAGGAGATGGCTCCCAGCCGGATTGAGAAAATTAGGTTGCTCCTTTAAGGAATTGGTATGAATCCGCTTCTGAAAAAATTATTAGCCCGTCGCCGCTTGGAGTACGTCACTATCGATGAGAACTTCACAGTTATCGAAACATCTGTGGGGGTGCAGCGCTTTGCCGATCGTTCTGACATCTTAAATGCCGGTCACGATGTGCGAGAATTCTTTCCCGAACTTTTTGGCATAGAAGAACTGCTCCTCAATGTTATGCAAGGCAAAGAATCTTGCTTTGAATTAAAAGGAGTCGGGCGATTTTATCAAAACAAAACTATATATTTTGATTTGTCTGTAATTGAAGACCTTCAAGAGCATTTTGCCACCCGGTTAATTATTTTATTTGAAGATGTTACAGAAAATATGGACGCTACCCAAAAATTAGTCCAACGTTCTAACCGGACTAATCTTTTGGTTAATCAATTAAAATCGTCATTAGATTATATTGACAAATTAATTGCCTCCATTGCTGATGCTTTATTCGTTACCAATATTTTGGGAGACATTAAAAACGTTAACAAAGCCGCACAAATTTTATTTGGTTACGAGCAATCAGAATTGATTGGTCAGCCCATATCATTAATCGTAGCGGATGCCAACTTTTTTAAAAAAATCAGTACATCTAAAACCAAAAACCTAGAAAATATAGAAGTTATTTGTCAAAAGAAAGACGGGGAAAAAATTAACGTATCTTTTTCATTCGCCTTATTTGAATCAGAAGAAGATGTTTATAATTGTATTTACATTGGTAGGGACGTAACTGGGCGGAAACGCATGGAGGCGGAATTATACCAAGCCAAAGAAAAACTGGCTGCCTCCAGCCAAATATTAGAAGAGCAGCGCCGTCAAATTGAGCGGTTGGGAGAATTCAGCTATCTGCTGTCATCATGTGGCACCTTGGAAGCAGTTTATCAGACGATCGCCCGTCAGGTGCCGCCGTTTTTCCCAGAATTCATCGGTAGCATCATTGCCCTTGACAGCTCTCAACGGCTAGTTAATGCCGCTTGCACTTGGGGATATGCCTCCCCCCACCAGCAAAAGCAATTCTTAATTCATAGTTGTAAGGCATTAGAAAAATATCCCGCAAATTCTCCCCCCGAAAAACTGGTGGAATTGCTTTGCCACCAACTCCACCCTACCACCACTCCCGTGGAATATTTATGTTTACCAAATCGCGCCTGGGACTCGATTTCGGCGTTATTTTATTTGCGCGCCAAAGCCAAAGGGCAGTTAACCGAGGAGAAAAAGCGTTTAGCCACTACTATTGTGGAATACATCGCCTTAGCTTTGGCTGGGTTCAAGCGGTCTCCATGTCAGGGAATAAGCCAGTATCCAGCGCAACTAAAGACGCAGGGTGGCGGTAAATGAAGGCTAATTGCTAATTAATTAAATGCTTTTACTCAAATCCGAGAGAATGGGACAATAATTGCGAGGGCAGGTGACATGAAAAATATCTATAATTTTCCTCATGTAGTTTTACTAAAATCTCGGTTATCACGCCGAATTGTGATTTGGGTATTTACCAGTATTGTATTAGTTGAGTTTTTGATCCTCATGCCTTCAGTCTATCGGAGGCAGGAAGAACTCCTGGGGCAATTGGAAGAGGTAGGGTTGGCAACAATGCTGCCATTAGTGCGGTGGCAAGAATTGAGCGGGAGTCCAGAGATGGTTCTGGCCGTAGCGAAGGAGCTAGTACCTTATGCGCCAGTATTGGGAGGGGTAATTTATCTAGGCGATGGGGAGAAAATTGGCACTTTTGGGGAGGAAATACCTAATCTGTCTTTCACGATGGTGAAGGAGCAAAATCGCCAGAGACAACGGAGTTCTGATGGGGACAGATATGATGTGGCTTGGATTGCTCAACCGGGACATAGAGAATATCCATTATGTCAGTCCCTGGTGATGATTTTGGGTGGGCAAGAGAAAATTAAACATCGGGATGAAGGGATAGAAATGGTATTAGTTTTGCGTTTGGATGCTTCGGGGGTGAGGTGGGAACTGAAAAAATACGTGGTGCGCATCGCCGGGTTAGTGCTGATTATTTGCCTGTTTGTTACTTTGACGACGATGGTGGCGATCGGCTCTAACCTCATTGTCCCCATCCTGCAACTGCGCCAAGCCTTGCTCAAGGTGGCCGCGACGAAAGGAGAGGAGCAGAATGTAGAGGGAAACTTAATCCTGGTCAACCGGGATGATGAACTCGGTGATGTCATGGATGCCTTTAACTCGATGAGGTCACAAATTTACAACCATCTACTGGCCATTAAAGACCGAGAGCTGAAGCTGGAGAGTTTGGTACAAGAGGTAAATGCGGAACGCGATCGAGCCGAAAAGCTGTTGCTGAACATCCTGCCAAAGCCGAACGCGACAGCGTCGCGCGCTAGCGCTTCGCCGAGCAATTGAAAAGGGAAGATTACCCGAACCGGAGGACGGCGCAACCTCTCGCCGAAAGTTTTGCCGAGGCGACCGTGTTATTTGCCGATATCGTCGGCTTTACCCAGCTCGCCGCCACCATCCCACCCACAGAAATCGTGAACCTGCTCAACCAGCTATTTACCGCGTTTGACCAATTGGCCGAAGCGCATGGGTTAGAAAAGATTAAAACCATCGGCGATGCCTATATGGTAGTGGGTGGGGTGCCCCTACCGCGACCGGATCACGCGGAGGCGAACGCCGTTAGGCGTCGCGTCAGCATCGCGGCAATGGCCCTGGATATGCAGCAAGCCATACAAAACACAATTCTGGAAACCGGTCAACCCTTGAGCATCCGCATCGGCATCAACTCCGGCCCCGTAGTGGCTGGGGTGATTGGCATCAAAAAATTCATCTACGACCTGTGGGGGGATACGGTGAACACCGCCAGCCGCATGGAATCTCACGGTATTACCGGCTGCATTCAGGTGGCCGAATCAACTTACACCCTGCTGCGCGATCGCTACCACTTTCAACCACGTGGCACCATTGAAGTCAAAGGCAAAGGTATGATGCGCACCTACCTACTCACTGGCAGAAAACCTTAGTTAGCAAAAAACCGCCACCCTTTTTTCCTTGAGCCCCACCACCCCAAAATTAGGCAAAACCTGTGTTAACATCAGGAAAAAACCTTCTCTCAAATAACATCAATGGGTAAGGTTCTCGTCCTCAACGCATCATACGAGCCGCTCAACATCACCAACTGGCAAAGGGCAGTGGTGTTGTTACTAAAAGGCAAAGCCGAGCAACTGGAGCATAACGGCAAATACATCTATGCCGAAGTGCCCTTGCCCACAGTAATTCGACTGCGCCACTACGTCCGCGTTCCTTACAAAGAAATTCCTCTCACCCGAAGGAATATACTGGAGCGGGACACCCACACCTGTCAATATTGCGGCTACACCGGGGGTGATTTGACCCTAGACCACGTAATACCCCGCTCTCGTGGTGGGGGAGATACCTGGGAAAATATGGTAGCGGCCTGTGTCCGCTGCAACGTCCAAAAGGGCAATCGCACCCCCAAGGAAGCCAATATGCCCTTGCGCTATCCGCCGCGCAAACCATACAGCAGCCTCTACTTTGAAGTCAAAAAGCAATTGAGGAGCGGCACTCATCAAGAGTGGCAAAAATACGTCATCGGCGTTACAGCCCCCAGCAGTTGAGCAAAATGCTGGGGGTTTTTTGCATCTTTAAGCAACTAGGGAAACAGTCATAGGCGTTTATCCCTAGGTCGCTGGGGTTGGCCGATCGGTCAGCGCTGGCAGTATTTTTATGTCAAAATTTAGTGATATGGGCGAGGAAACGATCGACAAATGACAAATGACAAATGACAAATGACAAATGACAAATAACAAATGACAAAATCAGTGGCAGCATCTAAGAGCCTGAAACTTTATTTCATCCGCCACGGCATCGCCGCAGACAAAGGAAACTACCCCCAAGACGAAGACCGCCCCCTCACAGACAAAGGCGAGAAAAAAACCCGACAAGTCGCCGAGCGACTGCGGGAAATCGACGCCACTTTTGACCTAATTTTGACCAGTCCCCTGTTGCGCGCCCACCAAACCGCCCTCATCCTCCAAGAAATGGGGCTGACCCCAGCAGTGAAAATATCCACCTCCTTGGCTCCCGGTGGTGACATCCACAACTGGTTAAGCTGGCTGAGCCAATGGCGGTCAGAAGGAGGCACCGACTTAGGCTTAGTTGGGCACCAGCCAGATTTAGGTGACTGGGCACAAATACTCATCTGGGGCGAGGTCGCTAGCGCCACGCCTGACGGTGTTCGCGAGCCGATCGTCCTGAAAAAAGCTGGGATCCTGGGGCTCAACCTGCCCCATAGTGGGGATCCAGTGGGAAACAGCGAGCTATTTTGGCTCACCTCCCCCAAACTGCTCCTCGGCGAGTCAGGTATTAAATAATCCTTTTAAAAACCAAGTCAGCACAATAGTTCTGGTAAGTTGCCCTCAGAACGATTAAGTGCAACCAAGAATAAAGGTATGACTGTCGCCGAAGCGAAAGCAGGTTTGGAGTTCAAGCCCGGTTTGGAAGGCGTCCCCGCTACCCTTTCCAGCATCAGCCATGTAGATGGTAAAAAAGGAATCTTGGAATATCGCGGCATTCCCATAGAAGAGCTGGCAGCAAAAAGCACCTTTTTGGAAACCGCATATTTACTCATCTGGGGTCAACTTCCCACCACAGAAGAACTTACAGCCTTTGAACATGAAATCCGCTACCACCGGCGGATCAAATACCGCATTCGGGATATGATGAAATGCTTCCCGGAAAGCGGCCACCCAATGGACGCCCTGCAAGCCTCGGCGGCGGCCCTGGGGTTGTTCTACTCCCGTCGAGCTTTAGATGATCCAGCTTACATCCGCGGCGCTGCCGTGCGGCTGTTAGCCAAAATTCCTACGATGGTGGCGGCTTTTCAGCTCATGCGCAAGGGTAACGACCCGGTGCAACCTCGGGATGACTTGGACTACTCCGCCAATTTTCTGCATATGCTCACGGAGCAAGAAGCAGACCCCCTAGCGGCAAGGGTTTTTGACATCTGTTTAATCCTCCATGCCGAACACACCCTCAATGCCAGCACCTTCTCGGCTCGGGTCACGGCTTCTACCCTCACAGACCCTTATGCGGTGGTGGCATCTGCTGTGGGCACTCTCGCCGGTCCCTTGCACGGGGGGGCGAATGAAGAGGTCCTGGAGATGATTGAGGAAATTGGCTCGGTGGGAAATGTCCGCAGTTATATAGATAATCGCATCGCCCGCAAAGCCAAGATTATGGGGTTCGGCCACCGGGAGTACAAGGTGAAAGACCCCCGCGCCACCATCCTGCAACACCTAGCGGAACAACTATTTGCCAAGTTTGGCCGGGACGAGTTCTACGATATCGCCGTGGAGTTGGAAAAAGTGGTGGAGGAAAAACTCAGCCACAAGGGAATTTATGCCAACGTAGATTTCTACTCTGGGTTGGTTTATCGGAAATTAGGGATTCCTAGCGATTTGTTTACCCCCATCTTCGCTATCTCCCGCGTCGCCGGTTGGCTGGCCCACTGGAAAGAACAGCTCGGAGAAAACCGGATCTACCGGCCCACGCAGATTTACACCGGTAATCGTAATGCT
This sequence comes from Oscillatoriaceae cyanobacterium M33_DOE_052, assembly GCA_015296065.1. Classification (GTDB taxonomy): domain Bacteria; phylum Cyanobacteriota; class Cyanobacteriia; order Cyanobacteriales; family Laspinemataceae; genus Koinonema. The sequence continues at coordinate 7,195 of DVDU01000088.1, forward strand.
GCCTACATTCCCCTCGAAGAACGCCAATTCCAGGCCGACTCGCCCGATGCGAACTGAGACCGAGAAACTGGAATCAGTGTGGTTCCCATACAGAGTATATGTGTGAATTTCAGACATATATGTTTCACAAGATTGATTCACATATAACTCAACTGAATTATCCACGCTGACGGGAATTGTCAACATTGGTAATTTGGCAAGAGTACCCTTAGACCTAGAGTCTGAGGGTTTTTTTCTGGTCAAGGCGGACCTTGATTGCTCCGTCCCTCCCCGCCGGTGGGACATTTCCTTACCGAGAACGCTTACCGCCGCTGGTTTTGGATCCGCCAGCCGAGGACGATCGTCCGCCTGCGCCACTCCGCCGCGTGACACCAGGAATGGAGGTTTGACCGTCGAGGAGGTCGGGAGTAGCGGCCACATTCCGGCGGGTAGTTGTCCTAAAGGTGACGTTCACCCCTTCATTAGATTGCTCCAACACTAACATTGGGGTAGGTTTGGCAGTTTGATCCCAGTGGATATAAGCGACTCGGCCTTGAATTGTGGGTTGCCAAGTATCGTGGTCTTCCTTCTCGGTCAAATAGTTTTCTAGACAATCGATGATTTGACTGATGGTTTTGGAAGTCGCCTGGGTGGGCAATTTGGTTAACTTAATTTGAATCCGGAAAAGAACGCGCTTTTCGATTTTGGCAATTTCTCCGGTTTCATAGGTGACATCGAATACTTCATCTACCTGACGCCCTTTTCCTTGGTTTTCCGCATTGGGACGTAGGGCTACAGTAATTCTATCTTTGACTTTGACTTTGATTTGATTGACTATGGCAAAGTGGAAGTTTTCCTCCGCCATCCGCATTCTCAAGTAGTCTAGGTTAAACTCTCGGGAGTGGATGAGGTCGGGATTTTTCTCCATTTTACTGATGGTTTCGATGGCCATCTTCATTTTTTTCTGCATTTCCTGATTTTTGAATTGCTCAAATTTCAGCTTTTTGTCATAATTGCTGAGTTGAATTTTTGAGAATACTAATGAGGCAATCAGCAGAAAAAACAAGACGCCAGACAATCCCATCCCGATCGGGTCTGCCAGCAGTTTATTTACGGGTGAGTCCTTCGGCGCTGCGGTTGGCGCTAGCAAAGGTTGAACTACGATGATAGGGCGTGACATAGGCGGTAGGTTTTAGAATGAACTTTTATCTAAAATGACCCTCAAAGCGCTGGGCTGGGCTTCCAGAAACTGAGTTTCTGAACCAACAACCTTGATGTTTTAAACCAGTTGCTATGGACCAAAAACTGGGTTTCTTCTCATCTGTGGGTATGACAGCAGGAGCCTTCATGGGAACCGTCACGACGCTACGCTTTCCCTAGGGGTTCGGCGGCGCCTATCAGCGGTGAGCAGGGTACTGGGGACAAAGCATTTCTCGATTCTAAGGGCACTGGAGGCACTCCCATACTATATTTTGGCATTGTCACTTGTCATTTGTCCTTTGTCCAAGAGTCCTTTGTCACTGGTCCATTATCCCTGGTAACAGAACAAATGACCAATGACCAATGACCAATGACCAATTAGTGAACCCACCGCACGCGGTAGTCCCGGGCGTCAATATGACTGATATAGGGTAAATGGCTGTAACGTCCCAAGCCTCCCGGCCACCAGGGGTCTAGCAACCAGTACAACTGGTCTCCGGTGAGTCCATCGCAGTAAAAGTCAATGGCATCACCCACAATATGACGGCTTTGGGAGGCACCGCCAGCACTGCGATTCACGTCTGGGGGACGATACCAACTGGTGACGTGAAATGGTCGCCCGATGCGATCGCGTGCTTGTTGGGCCAGCTTGGCAATGCGCACGATCGCATCCACCGTGTCCTGATCCGGCGGCATCCGGCTGCCTCCATGAGTGGCTTCGGCCCAAGTAAAGCTACCATTAGGAATAATAGAGGCATAAACTTGGATATTGTCCGGTTCCCACCTTTGCGGTCTAGCGGGCACCACTACCACTGGCTCCGGTGGTGCGTCCGGGCTACCGCGTCTGGCTTGGTTCATGCGCTTGAGGTCCTCAAACAAGGATGCGATCGCCTGCTCCCTAGTCGCCAAACCCCGCCACAGTTGCACCATTCTGATCAGAGCTTCCCGCTGGTGGTCTTTTTGGGCGTAAAAACTGGGGATGCGATTCAAAAATCCCAGCAGTTCCCTGTCCAATATCGCCGCCGCATTTTCCAGAGCTTTGGGGTCATTTCTCGCTTGAGTCAGGCTTTGGGCATTTAATCCCAAACTTTGGAGAGTTTCCGCCCGAGATTTGAGCTGCCGCCACAACTGCACCACTTCCGTCAAAGCGTTGCGCTGGCTAGCCTCACCACGATAATTTTGCGGCACCCGCTGCACGAAAGCCATCAAAGCCGGATCGATCGTGGTCAAATTGGTTTGGGGCGATGTGTTGAAAGCCAACACCGCGATCGCCTCCTCCCGAGAATCCTGCTGCCGCCAAAGTTGACTCAATCGCAGCAGCGCTTCCCGCTCCTGGGGAAAACCTCGGTACGCGCTAACCGCCTCTTGGATAAACTTCAGCAACTCTCCATCTACCGTAGCGTAATTCGGGGTGCCACCATCCGCCGTCCCCATTCCTGGCAACCCCAAGGCAGTCATCGCCGCTGCCGGACCGTCCAACCCCTGCCAAATCCGATAAGCCTCCAGCAACGCCGAGCGCTCGTGGGGCAAACCCTTATAGAATCGCGGAATCTCGATCGCCAACTTCAACAGCGACGAATCCAGATATGCTTGATTTCGGGGCAACTTCTCTCGTCCCAAATCAATCCCCAAATCCTCCTGATAAGCCTTTGCCAGCACATCCCCTTTACAAGCCTCCAAGCGGGCCGCTTGTTCATCCCTCACCGTCGGTACATAACCCGCCGCCACCGCCAGAATAAATCGGTCCGTATAGCGCCCCTGGTGCCCGTCCCACAACTGGGAAGCCTCCCAGCCTTTAGCCCGCAAGCTATCCGTCAAACTCCGAATCGTATTCGCCCCATAATACACCTGCTTTGCAAATGTATTCACATCCGACAACCCAATCCGATTTACCGGTGATATCCCCAATCCCGTTTCCTCATCATCCAGCTTCGGAGAAGCATGCGCCACATACAACGCCGCTAAAATCGGCTTGTGGATGCCTACCCTTTCCGCATCAGCAAGATACTTATAGTTTCTCTGGTCTGGTGACAGTTTTGCCATAGCCTTCGATCGTAAACATCCATCCCTTGACTCGCTGACGCCCCCCAACCCCACCCTCAACCACAATTTATGAGCTATTTACCCCTGCTTGAGGCATTTGAGCTAGAACTAATCACCAACATCCGCCTCATCGCTACCGATATGGATGGCACCATGACCAAACGAGGTAAATTATCCTCAGATTTAGTGCGTGCCTTAGAAGATTTAGAAGCGAATGGGGTCATCGTCCTAATTATCACCGGTCGTTCTGCCGGTTGGGTCAGCGGTTTGAGCAGCTTGCTCCCAGTCGTCGGAGCCATTTGCGAAAACGGCGGCATATTTTACCCCAGCAATGGGTCTAACCCCCTACCCCTAACCCCCATTCCCCACATCCCAACTCACCGCCGCCAATTGGCGGCAACTTTCGCCCGCCTCCAAGCCGAATTTCCCCAAATTCAGGAGTCATCCGATAACCCCTTCCGCCTCACAGATTGGACATTTGACGTAGCAGGGTTAACCACTGAAGATTTAGACCGCCTCAGCAGCCTATGCGCCTCCGAGGGCTGGGGCTTCACCTTTTCCACTGTCCAGTGCCACATCAAACCCATCAACCAGGATAAAGCCACCGGACTGCTGCAAATGCTGGCCGCCAACTGGAACGATTTTACCCCACATCAGGTGATCACTGTAGGAGACAGTCCCAACGATGATACCTTATTCAATGGCGAAAAATTCCCCCTTTCCGTCGGCGTCGCCAATGTTCTGGATTACCAGAGTCAGCTCACCTATCCGCCAGCATATATCACCACTGCCCCAGAAGCCGACGGATTTTGTGAATTAGCCCGATATATTTTAAAATCCCGCTCTTAGACTTTCAACCATACCAAGACTTTGGCTCTATCCTCTATTTCGATTAATTTTTTATTTCACATCCAGCATTTATGAAAAATTAATGACCATCAGCAGGGGTTTTAAGACAATAACTCGGCTTGATTGCTCCTGATTGAGAATTGCTATTCCATATCTAGTAATTTTACCTACTCCATGATGCTGGATATGGCACTTGGGCAATTACATGGTTTTGCCCTGTTCCTGCCGCCACCATCAAAGAACAAGGCATGAGAAAAAATTGGCATCCAGATATCTCTAACCGAGCCCTAGAGATTTCAGATGTTCAGCGGCTTGAGTGAGCATTTGGATACTGGTTTTAGTTTGGCTGATCCCCGTGGCGGTTTGCTGGGCACTTTCGTTGATGGCATTCATGGCTTCTAGCACTTGTTGAATCGCGATCGCCTGCTGTTTCGCCGTCAGTGATATTTGCTGCGAACTCAACACGATATTATTCGCAGCCGTCACAATATTATCAATTCTCATTATTTCATTACCATTATTCGCACCTGTAGCCGTGAGCAGCCGAATATCACTTACCAGCATCCCAATATTATCCGCTGACTTTTTGCTCTGATCCGCCAGACGGCGAATTTCTCCCGCTACCACATTAAATCCTCTCCCTTGCTCTCCCGCTCGTACTGCCTCCACCGCCGCATTCAAAGCCAGCATATTAGTTTGATTGGCCAGTTCCGTTACCATATTATTCATTTTGCCAATTTCCATACTTTTCTCGCTCAACCGCATCACCAAATGTCCCACGTGGCGGGCTGCTTGTGCCGATGTTTCTGCTTGCTCTGCTGCTTGGTTAGCCGAAATATTCAGCTCATCCATTGTCGTAGTAGTTTGGTTGATAGAACTTGCCTGAGCATTAGCAATTCTTTCTTGCTCTTCTACAGTGGCAGCCAGTTCCCTCGCTGAACCCGATATAGAAGCAGCAGCCTGTTCTATCGTTCTCATAATCACCCGGGCGACCATCCATGAAATCACCGAACCGAATATGATTACTAACAAGGTACTACCCCAAGACGTGAATTGAGCTAAAATGTAAATTCGAGTTGATTCTTCTTGCTTTATTACTAAATTTGCCTCCTGAATTCTGATCATTTCACCAACTCTTATTCTAATCTCGTCCATAATTATCTTTCCTTCACCGGATAAGACTAAATCTCTCACTTCTTTTTCTTTGCCAGCTTTTTTCAGTAAAATAGTTTCGTCCAATTCTTGCATTTTTTGCTGAGCCAAATTGCCAATCTCGGTAATTATTTTGATTTGGTCTGGGTCTTTGTTTAGGTCTTCTTTTAAAGATGACAAGGTGTTATTTGGCTGTATTTTGCTGTTGTTGTAAGGGTCTAAAAAACTTATGTCATTGGTGTATAAAAACCCTCTTTGACCAGTTTCCGCATCTACCAATGCTTTTTCTAGGGCATTAAGATTCGCTTTTGTTTTATAAACAAATGTCACTTCCTCTGCGGAATCAATCAATTTTTTTTGGCTCCAACTAGCAGTAATCGCTACCAGTAGCATCAAGATAACAATTCCGCCGAATCCACCAAATACAGTTTGATTGATTTTCATTGCGATTTCCTCCAACTATCTAAAATTACCGGAACGAAAATTATGTTGATTTCCATAAAAATATCACTTTCTGATTAATGAACTGCATCTCATTGCTGATTTAATTGCCGTTCACCAATTATCTGGATTAAAATCTAAAATCAGGCAGCCCCCCACATCTAACTAATTCTATCAAATCTGGTAAATTAACAGTTTGCTAACTCTTGCGGTTTCATCGGTGTATGGTTTATTTCAACTAATTTTAAGCAATCATGGGGATTAATTGCAGCTCCCGATAGGAGCGCATGCAGACTCGCCCCCTGCTGTAGATATAAGGTGATTCCGCCCGCACTACCGCCGCTGAGAATCCGTGCGATTATTTATGCAGATGTACTTATCTGGACTAACAGGGCATTAGGCTGTTCGCCTCCATTAATTTAACACAATTTGTTCTCAAAGTTGGTGAGACTACACCAGATTAAGCGAAAAAATTGATCTGATGCAATAGTGCCGTTGTTTCGTATCACTATGAGATAAATTTATAATGATTTTATTTTCCATTTCCGTCAGTAACTAAATCTCCGTCAATCTCACTGGATATATATTTAACACGTTATTTATCTGGTTAAAAATTGTTGCTAGTTGGCAATTATTTATGTACACATTTTTTGAGAGACTTAGGAGAAGTGGGAAAAGACCGATTCAGGAGGCAAGTGAGCCGGGAGGGGAGTAGGGCAGGAGAAAATGAAAATCCGGAAATATAGAGGCAGGTGAGAATAGTGTTGAGCTATCGTAGATAGTAGATTTAGCCCGAGGTTGGCGGAAAAAATGAAAAAAATTATTTTGCTGGGAATGTTTGTAGTGGGGCTGATTTGGGCGATCGCCAGCTACAGCGGCCTAGCCACTCAAGGTACATACAATACCATAGTTTTGGACTTTCGGGAAGACATTCCCGCCGCCGAGATCCAGAACCAGCTAAAAGCCCTAGCCCAGAATTACCAACTAGCCCCCCGTCTGAACAGCGAATTTTCCCAAGCGGATAACCTGTACATTGTCAGGGGCGATGCTGCCGCCACGCCTAAAGGCGTTCAGCAACTATTGCAAACTCTGAAGCGCTCAGAAGTAGCCAAATATACAGAATATATCGAGCCAGACTTTGTATATAGCGCTTTAGGGGTTCCCAACGACCCAGATTATCACAAACAATGGAATCTGCGGAGCATCAACGCGGAAAAAGCCTGGGAAGACACAGCCGGTAGTGGCGTCACCGTGGCCGTAATTGATACTGGGATCAGCCGCGTCCCCGACCTCAAAGATACCAAATTCGTCAAAGGCTACGACTTTGTAAACGATAATGATATAGCCGACGATGATAACGGTCATGGCACCCACGTCGCAGGCACCATTGCCCAAACCACCAACAACGGCTATGGTGTGGCAGGGGTTGCCTATCAAGCCAGCCTCATGCCGCTGAAAGTCCTATCAGCCAGCGGCGGTGGGACAGTAGCCGATATCGCCGAAGCCATTAAATTTGCTGCCGATAACGGCGCTGATGTGATTAACATGAGCCTTGGCGGCGGTGGCGAAAGCCAAGTAATGAAAGAAGCGATCGCCTACGCCCACAACAAAGGTGTAGTCATCATCGCCGCCGCAGGTAACTCCGGCGAAAACTCCGCCTCCTATCCCGCCCGCTACACCAACGTCATCGGCGTATCCGCCCTTGGCCCCACCAGCGAAAAAGCGCCCTACTCTAACTTTGGCGCTGGCGTCGATATCTCCGCTCCTGGCGGCGACAAAAGCGAAAGCGAAGCTGGTGGTATCCTGCAAAACACGATCGACCCCAATAGCGGCGAACCAGTATTCGCCTACTTCCAGGGCACCAGTATGGCAGCCCCCCACGTCGCCGGTGTCGCCGCCTTAGTTAAAGCCAGCGGCGTCAGCGACCCCGAGCAAATCACCCAAATTCTGCTCCAGTCCGCTCGCACCGTCAAAGAAGACCCCCTCAACCATTTCGGAGCCGGACAGCTAGACGCCGCCAACGCCGTCGCCCTCGCCACCAAAGGTCAAATCACCTTCCGGGACTTCTTCCGCTGGTTGCGGGATAACGGCTATCTCAACCCCCGTTTCTGGATCGACGGTGGCGCTTACGCTCTGCTGCCGAAACTGGCAATGGTTTTGGGTTCCTACCTCCTCGCCTGGTTCTTGCGCAATTACTTCCCCTTCGGGTGGAGTTGGAACCTCACTGGTGGTTTAGTCGCCGGTAGCAGCGGCTTATTCGTTTTACGTGGGTTATACATCTTTGACTTGCCCCAAGCACCCTTCCGAGTGATGGGCAGTTCCATTCCCGAACTGGGCACCGCGATCGGTGGCACCAGCGCCCTCAACCCCATTTTTGCCAGCGTACTAATTCCCGCCGTGTTAGTAGTATTGTTGCTGGGGAACCCGAAATGGAAATGGTTTGCCATCGGTTCCGCCCTCGGCGTTGCGAGCTGTTTAGCCGTTAGCGCCGTAGTCTCCCCCAGCCTATTATGGGTTGGCAGTGGGATGGGGGCGAGGGCCTTCCTCGTGGTTAATGCCTTACTCTGCTTTGCCCTCGCCCGCTTAGCCGTCCAAGATGAGAGGCAAACTGTATGAGCATCAACCTCACTGGGACGATTAAACGCATCGATATCGGTACTGGCGCCTGGGCTTTAGCCGCTACAGATGGCAAAACCTATGAAATCGCCCGAGGCGCCCCCAAAGAGATGTTAAAAGCTGGTCAACAAGTCAAAGTTATCGGTAACGTGCGCGATGACGTGATGACCTTTGCCGCGATCGGGCCAGTGTTAGAAGTCCAAACCTTCGAGCCCGTAGGTTAATCCGCCCCATTGTCCAAGAGTCCCTTGTCAAATGACAAAGGACTCGCTGGACTTAGGACAATCACAAAAAAAAACTCCCGGCTGGGTGGAGCCGGGAGGCGTCAATCAGGGTGCATCTACCATTCATCTCTTCTGGGGTAGGGCATCAATATCAGGAAATGTGGGCAACCAGGTGGCAAAAATTACCTTGACCCTCACGCCTGCCCGGTCACTCGTCCCTGGTCATTTGTCATTTAACAAAGGAAAAAGAACTATTCACTAGAGACAAATAACAAAAGACGATCGTGCTATCATAAAAAAACTCCCGGCTGGGTGGAGCCGGGAGGTGTCAATCAGGGTGCATCTACCATTCATCTCTTCTGGGTTAGGGCATCAATATCAGGAAATGTGGGCGACCAGGCGGTAAAAATTACCTTGACCCTCACTGGGCTCCGGTTACTCCTCCCTCATCATTTGTCATCTCACAAAGAAAAAAAGACCCTTGACAAAGGACAATCGCAAAAAAAAACTCCCGGCTGGGTGGAGCCGGGAGGTGTCAATCAGGGTGCATCTACCATTCATCTCTTCTGGGTGAGGGCATCAATATCGGGACAAATTTTGCTGAAGTTAGGTGATCCAGTGCCTTGGTGTCACCAGCAGACAAAAAAAACTCCCGGCTGGGTGGAGCCGGGAGGTGTCAATCAGGGTGCATCTACCATTCATCTCTTCTGGGGTAGGTCATCAATATCGGGACAAATTTCGTCTCGATTGCGGGAGCATCATTTGCACCAGCCGAGAGCAACAACAATTCTTGTGGTTGGCTTAAAGCTGAAATCAGAACCAACGCCAGGGATATAAGAACCAAATACATTAGTAATGACCTGAGAAAGCAGCATCAGGATAAATATCTATGAAAATTAGTTGAATTTAAAATATTTAGTTAAAAACCAATAAAAAGTCGATATGAAAGTATGATTTATTGGCTTTTTTGGAAAAAAATAGCCGAATTTTTAAGTAGTGGTTAACGGATACTTTGGCGGCCAAGCGGCGATGGGATAGGGAAATGATCGCCGGTTGTCTGGAGGCATGAAAAAAATCCGGCTCTGGCGAGCCGGACAGGTCAATCAGGGTGCATCTATTGTCAAGATAATTCGCGGGAAGAAGCAAGCGGTCAGGAAAGTTTTCTGGTTCCTAGGGGATAAATTGGCGACCTAGGGGTCAAACCCTATCAGGCAAGGGATTATTAGACATAATCAGGGAGAAAATCTTGTCTGAAAGCAAGAAAAGCTGCCCGATCAAGGGCGATCGATCATGTCACAGAGAAATCACCGAGAGTGGTAACTTTTTGATCGCCAACAACGTCATCTATGGCGATGGATAACATCAAAATCGCAACTTTTGCAGGAGCATCTGGCTGGCTACCTGAAAATACTGTTAGCCGGAAAGGCGCTGAGCTTCCGAGCTAAAATGGATCCAAGGGTGATCCCAGTGGCAATAGGGGTGGTGCTGCGACCCCCGGCCAGAATGCCACGAGGACGGTGGGAGGTTTTGGATGCAGCCCAGCAACCCGGAAAAATATTGAGCGCGAGCAGCGGGAAAAAGCGGAGCCCGGGTGTTGGCAGCCCACTGCCATTCCCCAAAGCGAAACAAGCTGTATCGGATGCAGGCAATTAGCAGGAGTGCAGGAAAGCTGTGACCCAGAAATTTGAGGAATTGCACATCTCCGTCACCCCGATCGGTGATGATGAATACTTGGTGCGCACGGAACAGGCACCTAAAGGCGTCCTGCCAGCGGAAGAGCAAGTAACTTGGCCGGTAGGAGACTGGTTGCGCCAAGCACGCCAGCTCATGGATGACCCACTCTTGGGGTTGCTCCGGAGCAGTCAACAGGATTTAGTCATGGAAGAATCCTGGGAAGGTGGCTGGAATTCTCCCCAAAACAACGCCCAGCAGCGGGAGATCGGGTTGCCGGGTGGGGGTGTGGCGGCAGCACAGGAGGTGCGAACCGATCGGTCGGCGGAGCATTCGCATCGGGGCGGGGAAGGAACATCAAACGCCCGCACTCTGGTGGCATTGGGGCAGCAGCTTTACTCGGCTCTATTTCAGGGGAGTATTCTCGATCGCCTCAGCCGATCACAGGCGATCGCCCACAACCAAGACAGTGTGCTACGCTTGCGTTTGGGTCTCAAAGATGCCCTCCTGCCGCGTCTCCCCTGGGAAGTCCTCCACGAAGACAGCCGCCCGATCGCTACTGGCAAAGATGTGGTATTTTCCCGCTACCAACCCACATTAGCTCCGATATCTCTGCCCGAACCGATCGGTCGGCGAACCGATCGGTCGGCGAAGCATAGCATACATCCTGGTGGCACCCTCAAAATTTTAATGGTATTGGCCGCCCCCACAGACCAAGAAAACCTCGCCCTCAAAAGAGAAGCCTACCAGCTCAGCCAACAGCTATCTCAACTATCCCCCAATGGCGAATCGGTCTCAATGGAGCTGGAAATCCTCGAACAGCCAGACCGAGAAAGCCTTACCCTCGCCTTAGAACAAAACCAATACCAAGTCTTCCACTACGCTGGTCACAGCGACTTGGGTGCTACTGGCGGTGAACTCTATTTGGTCAATAACAAAACTGGCTTGACCGAAACCCTCAGCGGCGACGACTTAGCCGGTTTGCTAGTTAACAACGGGATTCGTCTGGCCTTATTCAATTCCTGCCGCAGTTCCTATAGCGCCACTTCCGACCTCTCCGACCCTGCAGGCGGACGCAACCTGGCGGAAGTCCTGGTGAAAAGAGGCATTCCCGGCGTCCTGGCGATGGCCGAGCGCATCCCCGATGAGGTGGCTCTCAACCTGACCAAATTATTTTACAACAACCTCAAGCAAGGATATCCCGTGGATTTGAGTCTGAACCGAGCTAGGCAGGGTCTGATTTCCACCTACGGTTCTGACCAACTTTATTGGGCTCTCCCGGTTCTCTATTTACACCAGGAGTTTGATGGTTATCTCAGTGGTGATGAAACCACCACCACCCCACCCCACCAGGATATATATCCCCCAGCGGCCACTCGGAGACGGGGCAACGGAGAGAAGCTGCTGGGATTGAGCGAACAGCGTCAGGTGTCGCATCAGCATCTTGCCCCCATTTCTTCTTCGCGACTGCCATCCCTCAACTCCCTCGGCGAATCGGACACCTGGGAAGACCCAGACATGGAATCGGATTTTGATGATGACTTTTATGGCGATGAAGCTGACGATCGTCTGTTTGACAGCCCTTTAGACGAAGATAGCGATGATGAAGCCCTGGTAAAGGATATTTTTAGCACCCTGAAACCGGGTAGAGGCGATTTTTCCTCCACTGTAGCCCACGGTGAGGAGTTCGACGGCGGCGAAGATGATGCCGAGGATGTGATTGCCGATATTTTCCAAACTCTCCGTCCCTCCCCCAATTCCCCAAGCAAAACCCAGCGTGAGGAGTTCGACGGCGGCGAACCGATCGGTCTGCGAAGCATAGATGATGCTGCGGATGTGATTGCCGATATTTTCCAAACTCTCCGTCCCTCCCCCAATTCCCCCAAATCCAAATCAGAGCTGGTAAAAGCCACCCCCCAGAGGGGACAGGGAGACGGGGTGACGGGGAGACGGGGTGACGGGGTGACGGGGACGATTCCCCTAGTCCAGAAGTCCCCCCGTCCCCTGGTCCAGAAGTCCCCCAGTCGTTCCAACCTGGCTCGTCCCACCTGGCGTCTGTGGTTGGGAAGTTCCTTCGTGGGTTTGCTGGCAGTAGTTATGCTAGGTATGGGGTTATGGATACAGCGGTGGAAGACTCCCCAACCAGAGGTAAATCTGGCTCAGGCTCGCCTTACCCCAGCAGTGGAGTTTGCCCTGCAAAAGTTTCCGGGGCGGGATTTGGCAAATATTGTCTCGAAACCCACTGCGGAAGTGGCGGCGATCGCCATTCAAAAGTTTAGCACCGGCTCCATCAGCACCGGCGCCCGCGCCGTCAGCGCCTTGCTCGACCAAAATGCCCTTATAGAAGCCAAATCAGCCCTCGCCGCTGTAGATAACCGCAGGCGGGACGAACCGGCAATTAATTTTCTTTACGGTCGGTTGGCTTGGCAGTTCGTCCAAACCGGCAACCGAGACTATACCATCAACGATGCCCGCCGTTACTGGGAAGCCGCAGTGAAAGGCGAATTAGACTTCCCCTCATACTACAATGCTCTCGGCTTTGCTTACTACGCCGAAGGCGATTTCATCCGCGCCTACAATGAGTGGATGAAGACAGTTTCCCTCCTGGAAACTACCGATCCTGAAAGTCGCGATTTCCTCACGGCTTCCGCTGGCTTAGCGTTGGTGATGGTGAAATCTGCGCATTCGCTCCCCAGAGTGGAACAGGAGAGCTTACTCAGTAAAGCCATCAAGCAGCGGAAAATGGTAATGACTCTCGACCCAGTAAATTTTGAACCCACAACCCTGAGCAAAAACTGGATGTGGTCGGAACCAGTGATTAATGACTGGAAAAAACTGCTGCAACTGGAAGATAAAAAGTAGTTCCCCGGACTTCTGGACCAGGGGACGGGGGGGACAATTGATAATTGATAATTGATAATTGATAATTGATAATTGATAATTGATAATTGTCAATTGTCAATTATCTCCCCATCTCCCCGTCTCCCCGTCTCCCCGTCTCCCCGTCCCCCCGTCTCCCCGTCCCCCAAAAAGGGAGAGAGGGGTTAGGGGTTAGGGTATTTTGTTGATCACCAGTCAATCCTGCTCGTCGAGCCACCGTGACATCAGGAAGGCTCCAGCGGCACAACTCAGGGCGACGCCAGCGAATAACCACTCGCTTGACTGCCCATCCCCCCCTGTCAAAGGTGAGGATAGAGTCTTGGTGTTCATTGATTCCGCATCCCCGGAGTTGACCACATCTGCTAGCTCGGAACTCTGGGTTGGGGACAAATCCACCGCTTTGGAAAAATCTGGGTCCCAAAGCAACCAGGCGGCCAGACCACCGGCGACTATACCTGTGAGCCACACCCCCAACCAGCACCAAGTACCGTATCTTTCTAACCACCAGAGGATTTGGGTTAAAGAGGGTAAATATCGCGTCAGTAGTGCTTGGTGCCGCTCTGACAAAGACTCGATCGCCCCCCCTTGTGCCACCCGAAACCCTAATGGCTTCGCATCAGCATCGCCGCTAGGCGTCGCTTCCCCATCGGTGTGGCGGCGCAAAGCTAGCAATCTTTCTACTTGCCGCTCTTGTGGTGGGGTCAAATTCAGTAAAGGCAAAGGCTGGCGGGTTAGCGGTTGCCACATTCCCTCCTGAGAGCTAGGGAGCAAGGCTTGCAACCGCCGAAAATGTCGCACCTCCGTCAATCTGTCACTACTTGGCCACATCTGGTCGGTTCGGAAGTGGCGAGCCGGGAGGGGAGGTCTGCGGCTCCCTGGACGCCATGAATTTGATCCTGAATTTTCTCCGCTCAAGAGTCCTCACCTCAGAATGGTCATTAGTTATTAGTCCTTGGTCATTTGTCCTTGGTCATTTGTTTTTGTCCATTATTCAAATGAATAATTATATTTGCCATAAGTTTTCTGGTTTTCTTCAAGTGAATAACAACAAAGGACAACTGACAAGTGACAAGGGACAAGTGACAAGGGACAAAGGACAAGCCCTAAGCCTTGGTGGAGCCGTGCCGCTCTAGGGCGAGCTGAATCAACCGGTGAACTAATTCGGCAAAGGGGATGCCGCTGGCTGCCCACAGTTGGGGGTACATGCTCAAGGCGGTAAAGCCGGGAAGGGTGTTGATTTCGTTGATCAGGATTTCCCCGGTGGCTTCTACATAAAAGAAGTCTACTCTAGCGAGCCCCGCTCCATCAACTGCTTCTACGGCTTTGATTGCCATTTCTTGAATTTGCTGCACCACCTCGGGGCTAACTTTTGCGGGGATGTAGAGGTTGGCTTTGCCGTCGGTGTATTTGGTTTCGTAGTCGTAAAATTCGCTTTGATAGGTGATTTCGCCCACAGTGGAGGCTTGGAGTTGGTCGTTACCCAATACGGCACATTCTAGTTCTCTGGCGACGACTCCGGCTTCGACGATTAAACGCCGATCGTAACCGGCTGCCATATCTAGCGCTTTTTCTAGCTCGGAGCGCGATCGGGCCTTGGATATCCCCACTGATGAGCCCAAGTTGGCCGGTTTGATAAAACAGGGATAGCCTACAGCCTCCTCGATCCGATCGCACAGTTTGGGAAACACGCAGGGATTAGACCACACATCCGATCGGCTCACCGCCACATATTTTACCTGCGCCAAACCCGCCTTGGCAAAAGCTGTTTTCATCGCCAGTTTATCCATCCCCACAGCGGACCCTAACACGCCGCTCCCCACAAATGGCACCTGCATCAATGACAGCAACCCCTGGATCGTGCCATCTTCCCCATTCGGTCCGTGAATGATAGGAAACCATACATCTACCGCCGCCGCCGCTGGTGGAAACTGCCACAGTCCCTCCCGGTTTGCCGCCGCATCTGGCACTGACAGGGGTTTGCCCTTTTCCAGCACTTCCTCTGATACCTCGGTACTTTGCCAAATCCCATCTTTTTGGACGTAAAATGGCACTACCTCATAATTCGCGCCATTCCCTTCACTGGTCAGCGCCCTTCGGATAGCTTGCGCCGAGATAATCGAAACCTCATGCTCTCCCGACCTGCCGCCAAACAAAAGTCCTACCCGCAACTTGCTCATTAAATTATTCCTTTAGCAGCGTTTATCCCAGATTAGGTTATCCCAATTTTGCCTAATCATGCTACATGCTCTTTCTCTCCAGCCTCGCGTTTAAAAGAGGGGAAAATATCTTGACAAGGCTTGCTATTTGTGCGATTATTTTAGATAATGGGAATATTGACAATTTTAAAATTTTTGTCAATATTCCCATTATCTAAAATATACTCTATATCCCTCAACTTGTCAACCGTTTGGGCAAATTTCTTTGGTGCCGCCAAAAATTTGGGTGCGAGAAAGGGAGTTGCTGAGACTCACCGAGACTTGGTGAACAAACCCGGTTTCCACCTCGGGACAAGTGACATGTTACCTGTTACCAGGGACAAAAATTACTATCATTATAATTGAAGATTATCACGCTGTCAGCGGGGTAATTGAGAGAAAATCACGCTAGAGATGTCAAATTAAGATTTTCTCCACCGCCTGAAAACTACATATTATTTAAGTTTCATCCGCCGAATCGCGCATTTACATTATCAGGGTGCGTTGTCGAGGCGGTTTATTTCCTGTGGGCGCGATCGGTTGGCAGCAACTAATGAAAGAGATGAGCGCGGGAGTGCAGGAAATGAAGAAACTTCCCTTGGGGATGTTATGGTTGGGGGGGATGTTGTGGTTGGCAGGATCTGGCAGCGCATGGGGCATAGGGCTGTCAAAACAAATCCAGTGGCTAGAGCCCCCGCTTAGCCTCCAGAAGACCCAAACCCATAGGTCGGCCAAGCATTCAGACCAGGTGAGGCAAATTGCTCTGGAGTCTCCAGGCAGGACCCTAGGGGAAACGAAACATCTGGGTGTTACCATCGTGGCGGCGAAGGAGGAGGAGTCAGGTAAAGCACCCAACGACTTGAAGCCATTCGGGGAAATTACCCAGAATGCGGAAAAACTCGAAGGCTTGTTTACCATCTACCGCCAGACGGAGACAGGGAAAATTTACCTAGAAATTCAGCCAGAGCAACTGAACAAAAATTTTTTCTGTACCGCCACATTAGCATCGGGGTTGGGAGAGTTAGGCATCTACCGAGGTTGGCCCCTGCAAGATTTTGCCTTCCAGTGGCGGCGAGTGAGCAACAAAGTCCAGCTAGTAGTGCCGAACTTCAATTTTAGACCGGAACCGGGAGACCCCCAGAGAACAGCGGTGGCTGAGTCATTCAGTGATTCGGTGCTGTCTGTGATGAAAATCGAAAGTATTCACCCAGAGCGGAACAGTCTATTAATCGATATCACCGATTTGCTGCTGGGGGATATGGCGGGACTAACACAGGCATTTCCGAGGGTATTAGGTGAGGCTTATCGCATGGACTCAGAAGCGTCGTATATTGGCGAAGCCAAAGCCTTTGCGGCGAATCTGGAACTGGAAACAGTGCATAATTTTTCCCAAAATGGCAATTCTAGATCGACCCCACAAACTCTGGCGGATAGCCGTGCTTTCAGTTTGAAAGTGCGCTATAGTTTTTCAGAATTGCCGGAAAACAATGGTTATCGGCCCCGGTTGGCAGACTCGCGAGTGGGCTATTTCGTCACTGCTTACCAAAACCCCTCAGATTTAAGCCGTGCCGAGCCATTCGTCCGCTATATCCGGCGGTGGCATTTGGAAAAACAGGACCCAAACGCACCGTTATCGCCGCCAAAACAGCCGATCGTCTTTTGGATAGAAAATACTGTGCCCTTGGAATACCGGGAAGCCATCCGCGAAGGGGTGCTGATGTGGAATAAGGCGTTTGAAAAAGCCGGATTTATTAATGCCTTGGAAGTGCGGCAAATGCCAGACAATGCCGCATGGGACCCGGAGGATGTGAACTATAACACGATTCGCTGGTTTAACGCCTTGGAGTCGGGGCTGATTGCGCTCGGTCCGAGTCGGGCTAATCCTGTGACTGGAGAAATCTTAGACGCGGATATCATTATTAATGCTAATGCCTTGCGGGACATTCGCCAACAGTACCAGAAGTTGGGGGGAGAATTGGCGGGGACAACGCCGCCTTGGTGTTTTGAAGATATGGCACTAGACTCGATTGATGAGGGTCTGCTGTTGATGGCCAAGGAAAACGAGCGGTGGGGAAAACTGCTGCAGTCCTGGGAACAGGAGGCGGAGTCTGAGGTTTGTTTAGGTATGGAAGGTGTCGCCCAGGCGGCTTTTGGGTCGCTGTTTTTGGGGGTGAACCAACAGCTAGAAGGGGCGAATATGGAAGTTTATATCCACCAGTTCCTGCGGGCTTTGGTGGCGCATGAGGTGGGTCATGCTTTGGGTTTACGGCACAATTTTCGGGGCAGTACGATGTTGATGCCTGAAGATTTGCACAATATTGCGATGACGCGCAATTTGGGGCTGGTGGGGTCGATTATGGATTATGTCCCGGTGAATTTGGCTCCACCCGGTAGTCCCCAAGGGGATTATTTTCCGGTGACTGTAGGTGAGTATGATGTCTGGGCGATCGAATATGGATATAAACCCATAAATGCTGCCAGTCCTGAAGCTGAGCTACCAGAACTAGAAAAAATCGCCAGCCGCGCTGGTGAGAATAATTTGGGTTATGCTACGGATGAGGATAGCACTAATACTATCGACCCCACGGCAAAAGCATACGACCTCAGTGCTGACCCTCTACAATACTCGCTCTGGCAAATGGAAAATGCCCGTGCTGTGTGGGGGAAGCTGGACGCGAGGGAGTTGCCACCGTCTGAGGGTTATAGTGCTTTGCGCGATCGCTTCGATACCGCCTTCCGATATTACTTCAGCAACGCTAACAAAGCCAGCAACTATATCGGCGGTCAGCGGTTCAACCGCAACCACCCCACAGACCCGGGGGCGCGGTTGCCCTTTGAAGCCGTCCCCGTAGAAGAGCAGCGGCGAGCTTTAGCCTTATTGCACAATTATGTCTTTGCGGAGGGAGCTTTTAATTTTTCCCCGGAAATACTCAACCAACTGGCTCCATCCCGCTGGCGACATTGGGGTAGTGTTCCTGTACGTGGTGAGCTAGATTATCCCATATCCGATCGCATCTGTGAGGCACAAACCGCCATTTTGATATCCCTGCTCTCTTCCCGACGCTTACGGCGGCTGCAAGATGCCGAATTTAAAAACCCTCCCGGCTCAGTCCTCACCATCACGGAACTATTTGATAGCCTGCAAACCGGCATTTGGAGCGAAATATCGGCAAAAAACAATCCTGCCATCACAATTTCGCCCATGCGGCGATCGCTACAGCGCCAACACTTAAAAATCCTGATGAATCTGGTGTTGCAGGATGCCAAAAGCATGGACAATGCCACCAATTTCCTGGATTTTCTCATTGCCTTGCAAACCCTGAATGCTCCCGATGATGCCAGGGTTTTAGCGCGCCATCAACTGCGGGAAATGGCAACCACCATTGACCAAGCCTTGAAAAAGCGCGGCAATAAAATGGATGCTTTAACCCAGGCTCATTTGGAAGATAGCAAAGACCGCATCATCAAACTTTTAGATGTTGTTTAGTCATTAGTCATTTGTCCTTTGTCATTTGTATAGAACAAGGGACAAGGGACAAGCGACTAATGACAATTATATCCTTTCTCCCGTCAGGCTGAAAGCCCGCACATCGGTAATTTTCACCCGCACTAACTCACCTTTTAACTGATTAATATCACCATCGCAGAATGTCAGGCGGTTGCTGCGGGTGCGTCCCATGACTTGGGCGGGGTTTTTCGGGTTCTGGTCTTCCACTAGCACTTCTTCAACCCGGTGCAGATACCGCTGAGAACGAGCCGCCGCTGTCGTAGCTACTAAATGATTCAGCCGCTGCAAGCGATCGGCTTTCACATCCTCGCTCAACTGATTATCCCACAGGGCCGCCGGAGTCCCAGGACGGGGAGAATAAGCCGCAGTATTCAACTGGTCAAAACCGATATCTTCCACTAACCGCAGGGTATTTTGAAACTGCTCCTCAGTTTCTCCCGGAAAACCCACAATGGCATCCGCACTAATCGCCGCATCTGGCACATAAGTGCGAATTAAATCAATAATTCGGCGGTATTTTTCGTGAGTATATCCCCGCGCCATTGCCTTGAGCAGTTGATTATCCCCCGACTGGAAAGGGATATGAAAATGCTCGCAGACTTTCGGCAATTCCGCGCAAGCACGGATGAGACGTTCGGTGAAATAGCGGGGGTGACTGGTAGCAAAGCGGATGCGCTCCACCCCCGGCACATCGTGGATATAGTAGAGTAAATCAGTAAAAGTATGTAGGTGGGAGCCATCGGGTTTCGTTCCCGGCAAATCCCGACCATAAGCATCAATATTTTGACCCAAAAGGGTGATTTCTTTATATCCTTGCGCTGCCAGGATTTCGATTTCAGCGCGAATTGCCTCCGGCGTCCGAGATTGCTCTACCCCCCGCACGGAAGGCACCACGCAATAGGTGCAGCGTTCATTGCAACCATAAATCACGTTTACCCACGCCGTCACTTTACTATCGCGGCGGGGTTTGGTGATATCTTCCACGATGTGAATTGGTTCTGTGGCTACCACTTGGTTGCCATCGAATACCTGTTCTAGCAAGTCACGCAGGCGGTTGGCGTGTTGCGGACCCATGACCAAATCCAGCTCGGGCACCCGCCGCATCAGGGATTCGCCTTCCTGCTGCGCCACGCAACCAGCGACAACTAAAGTTAGCTCTGGGTGTTCCTGCTTCCGCTTGGCTTGCCTACCGAGGTAAGAATAGACTTTTTGCTCGGCGTTGTCGCGAATGGTGCAGGTGTTGTAAAGAATGAGGTCTGCATCGTTGGGGTCCTCGGAAAACTGGAATCCCATTTCTTCTAAGATGCCAGCCATGCGTTCCGAGTCGGCTTTGTTCATTTGGCAGCCGAAGGTGGTGATATGGTAGCGTTTGTCATTTGTCATTTGTCATTTGTCCTTGGTCATTTGACAAAAACTTCATAAATCTTTACACAAGGGATGAAATTTTTGCCTGCATCCTGACGAATCCTAGAGGGAAAGGCTAGCCTAGATATAATCGGCGCTCTCATCGGCGCCCCTAGCGTAACTATAGCAGCTATGGCAAAAGAACTGGCAATTGACACTCGGGGACTGACTAAGCAATTTGACCGACATATCGCTGTTAACGATGTGGACTTGCAGGTTGCTAGTGGTGAGGTTTATGGCTTGATCGGACCGAACGGCGCAGGCAAAACGACTCTGATCCGGATGCTGGCGACGGCGGAGGAACCAACCACGGGAGAGATTTACATTAATGGGGAGCTGCTGAAGCGGGATAGCACTAACCCGACTCTGAAGCGGCGTTTGGGATTTTTACCCGATGATTTTCCCCTGTACGATGATTTGACGGTGTGGGATTATCTGGACTATTTCGCTCGTCTATATTATCTGCGTCAACCACGCCGCCGTCAACGCCTGTATGAGGTGCTGGAGTTGGTGCAACTGGGAAATAAGCGCAATAGCTTGATTTCTACTCTGTCTCGGGGGATGAAACAACGTCTGAGTTTAGCACGGACGATTATCCATGAGCCGATTTTGTTGCTACTAGATGAGCCGGTGTCGGGGTTAGACCCCCTGGCGCGGATGCAGTTCCGGGAGATTATCAAAATCTTGCGGGAAGCGGGGATGACGATTTTGATATCTTCCCACGTGCTGAGTGATTTGGCGGAACTTTGCACCTCGGTGGGGATTATGGAGTTGGGGTATCTGGTGGAAAGTTCGCCGCTGGCGGAATTGTACCAGCGGATGAGCCGCCAGCAAATTATTATGTCGGTTTTGGGCGATCGTGCCCCCCTAGAATCAGAACTCCGCCACCACCCCCAAGTAGAAGGTATCGAATATTTACCCAACAGCCAAAGTTTACGGGTGTATTTCTCTGGGACTCCCGAAGCCAGTGCGGACTTACTGCGCCATCTCGTCCAAACCGGTATCCCCCTGACAGAATTTCATTGCACCCAAGAAGACCTAGAAACAATTTTCCTCAAATTAGGGCACAAGCAAGCATCTTGATGCTTGGTCATTGGTCATTGGTCATTGGTCAGATGCCCTGTTATAATTGGGGATAAGTTTACCAAAATTTATCTCCGATCCGCCCCAAATCAAACCAATTAACTCAAAACTCATGCTACTCACATTAACGGACAGACTAGGGGACTGGAATCCCCAGCTATTTAGAGAGCTGAAAGGACGACTTAGTGGCCGGAAATTGCTGCTAGCTACTGCTACATCTGTGGTGGTGCAAGGATTACTCATCAGCGCTAATTCAAATTCCACCTGCACGAAATACGTAGATAGCATCGTCAGCCGCTGCGTGGAATATCATTGGGAAATCTACTGGCAGCCTTTATTTATGGCCGAAAGCATCATCCTGATGCTGCTTTTGTTTGCCGGTGGCGTTTATATGCTAGTGGCGGACATAGTGCGAGAACAAAATCGGGGCACTTTGAATTTTATTCGCCTCAGTCCCCGGTCTAGCCAAAGTATTTTGCTGGGGAAAATCCTGGGAGTTCCATTCTTGCTATACTGGGGGATAGCTCTGGCCTTGCCCCTGCAATGGGTAGCGGCAGTAGCAGCGGAAATAGATTTGGGATGGGTATTAAGCTGTGACCTCCTCGTGGCAGCGGCTGGTAGTTTCTTTTATCTGCTTTTCCTCCTCAATGCGTTGCTATTGCCAGCACCTTATCAAGCTATCGCCGCCAGCTTTGTGGGCTGTTGGGTGACTTCCCTATATACCGGGTTTCTCGTCTGGGGATTTGATTCTTTTTCGCGGCGCTACATTGGGGATAGTTACTGGAAATGGTTTTCGGTGAACGTCGGCCAAGACTTGATGCTGAAAACAATTTGGACTGGGATTACTTTCGGCGTTGCCTCCTACTGGACTTGGCAGGCATTAAATCGCCGGTTTCGCAATCCTTCTGCCACTCTATTAAGCAAGGGACAAAGTTATTGGTTAACCGCCAGCTTTCAAATCTGGTTGTTGGGATGGCTGTGGTCATTTTATGCCAAATTTATGGATTTGACAGAGCTAAATAAGTTTGCCGTCATGTTGCCAGTCTCTATAGTCAATTTGGCATTTTTGCTGATTATAGTGGGAGCAATTACGCCGCACCGGCAAATTTTAGTAGATTGGGCGCGGTACTTAGAAGCCAGCTTGCCCACGGCTAAAGGCCAGAAAATGCAGGATTTAGTCTGGGGGGAAAAAAGCCCGATCGGATGGGCAGTTACCATTAATCTTACTATCACTAGCGCCATCTGGCTGCCTTGGCTGGTGGCGCAAGTAGGTGTGGTCAGTGGTGGCAAAGTTTTAGCGGGAATGGTTTTGAGTGCCAATTTAATCTGGATGTATGCGCTGTTAGTGCAGTTATTTACCCTGGGCACAAACAAATTCGTGACAATCCGCACTGGTGTGGCTTTGAGTGCAGTTATCGGCTTGCCTTCCGTACTATTCAGTGTTTTAGAAGTTAAAAACGCAACTTTGTGGATGTTTGCGGTATTTGGCAGTTGCTGGCAGTTTCTCCCAGAAGCATCCGTCACCAGTATTTTCTTCAGCTTGCTGGGTCAAATCGTCACCATGATTATGCTGGACTGGCAGCTCAGACAGCAGCTCAATGAGTTGGGGGCATCTACATCTAAAGAATTGCTGGCAGATGTCAAAGGATAAGAAAAAAGGGACAACTAGGGTGGGCAATGCCCACGAACCAGTAACCCCTCACCCTAAATCCCTCGACCAAAATGGGAGAGGGACTTTGCCCAACTCCCTCTTGGCAGCGTTCAACCCTAGAAAAGGACAAAATAGATGAACTTACCTTGGCTAAACAAACTTACTGACTGGAACCCACAGCTATTCCGGGAAATTAAAGGGCGGTGCAAACCCCGGAATATGGGAATTGCAGCGGGTCTCTCTTTATTTGGGCAATTGCTGTTGATGATGTCCCTTTATCAGCGGCTGCCCTTCACGAAAGTTAACGATTCGTTAGAGATTTGGAGTAAATATTGCACGGGGATAAACCCCAATGATCCTAAATCTTACTACCGCTACAATACCCAACCCTGTCTCATTGATGGGTCAGGCAATTTCATCGTTAACTGGGATTTGTGGTGGTACGATATGTTTCTCTGGCTCAGCTTTAGCAGCTTGGTGGTGATGCTGGGGGTGGGCACTTATATGCTCATCAATGACTTGGCGAATGAGGAACGACGGGGCACGTTGAATTTCCTCCGCCTCACTCCCCAGTCTAGCCAGAGTATTTTACTGGGCAAAATGCTGGGAGTGCCGGTGTTGGTATATTTAGCAGCATTGATGGCGGCGCCGCTGCATTTTTGGGCAGGGTTGGAAGCTGGGATGAGTCTGAGTCGGATACTGATGTATGATGGTGCTGTGGTAGCTTGCGGCATTTTCTTCTTCAGTGGGGCGATGCTGTTTGGTTTGCTGAGTTCTTGGATGGGAGGGTTTCAGGCTTGGCTGGGCAGCGGCTTGGTGCTGAGTTGGCTATGGATGTGTGGGATGAAGGTAGATTCGGGTTTGATTGAAAATAATGCCTCTGACATCATCAATTTGTTCAATCCCTGGTTTATTCTGCCTTATATGATTTCACCAATCCAAGATGAACTGCCCCAGCATTTGTGGGTAGTTTCGGATTATTTCCGGGGTGGCGATGCTATAGACTGGGAGTGGTTTTATTTGCCGATCGGTGCCTCATTTGTGGCTTTGGTGATGCTGATGGGGTTGAATTTTGCCATGTGGACTTACTGGATGTGGCATGGTTTAAACCGTCGCTTCCCCAACCCTGGCGCTACTTGGCTGAGTAAGAGCAAAAGTTATGTTTTGGTGGCGAGCTTTGAACTGCTGCTCTTGGGTTGTGGGATGCAAACTGAGGCTTATTGGGAGGATAATTTTAATTGGGTGCTGGTATCCAATTTGTTGGTGTTTTTGGGGACGATCGCCTCGATTTCCCCCCAGCGACAAACCCTCATCGATTGGGCTCGCTACCGCCACACTGCCCGCGAGCAAAAATCTAAAGGCTTGTGGGGGGATTTAATCTGGGGAGAAAAAAGCCCCGCTCCTGTAGCCATCTTGCTCAATCTCCTAGGATTAGCAGCCATCTTATCCGTCTGGCTCGTCTTATTTTACTCCACAGACAAATACATCATTGAGCGTTTAGTTGGCCTCATCACCACTGCCACTATTATCGCTATCTACGCCGTCATCGCACAGCTCATACTATTGAGCAAAATCAAACACGCTGCTATCTGGGCAACAGCAGTTATTGGCTCTTCCGCCTTCCTCATGCCATTTATTTTGATGATTCTCTCCCTAGAAGCACACAACCAACCATTATTGTGGCTGTTTACTGGCTTTTCTTGGCTGGGCATAGAACATATTACCTCTATCACCAACCTATTGTTAGCCTTCACGGCACAAATCACAATTCTCGGCGGCTTGAGTTGGAAGTTACGCCAGCAACTTAACCAAGCTGGCGAATCTGCTACCAAAGCTCTGTTGGCAAGTCAACGATAACCAATCAATGCTGGTTTCCCCGGAATCTACCGAGAAACCAGCTCCTATTACATCCCTCACAATTAAGGGTAAAACATCTATGCAACTTTCACTAGACATAATCAGCGACTGGAATCCCCAGATCTTCCGAGAACTGAAAGGGCGCATTAAAAACCAGAGTCTGGCCATAGTTGCTGGTATTTCCCTCCTTGGTCAGCTCCTATTGTTGATTACTTTAGCCAGTCAACTACCTGGTAATGGATATTCTTACCGGAATAAATACTGCTTGGGATACTCAGATTCCTCCTGCATCCAAGATGCTAGCGGTCAATATCTGATTAACTGGCAGCTCTGGTGGTTGGACTGCTTCCTGTGGCTCAGTATGGCAGGAGTTTTGGCGCTCCTAGTGGCGGGCACTTATATGCTGGTGAGGGACTTAACCAATGAAGAAGGGCGAGGTACATTAAACTTTCTGCGCCTGACTCCCCAACCTAGCCATACTATCTTACTGGGTAAAATGCTGGGAGTGCCAGTGCTGTTGTATTTAGCAGCAGTGGTGGCGGCTCCCTTGCACTTTTGGGCTGGAGTACAAGCTGGAATTCCCCCCATCAATATTTTGGCTTTCGATAGCGTCCTTTTGGCGGGGTGCTTTTGCTGCTACAGTGCGGTGATGTTGTTCGCGATCGCCGTCAAATCGAGCGGGATGCTCCCTTGGTTAGCTAGCGGTGGATTATTCATATTCTTGGCCATAACTTTGAACAAACTATGGGACAACTCAGGGGTGGTATTTAATAATGTCACGGACTGGGTAAATCTATTTAACCCCTGCTCTTTGCTACCCTATTTATTCGACCCCACGGGCAATTTATCGAAAGCGTTCTGGTACTTTGGGAACAACCATTTACACTTCCAGTGGTATTACATCCCCGTAGGTGCTTCCGGTTTAGGATTTTGTACCTTGATGGTGCTTAATTTCAGTCTGTGGAGTTACTGGATGTGGCAAGGCTTAAACCGCCGCTTCCCCAATCCTAGCGCTAGTTGGCTGAGCAAACGCCAGAGTTATACTCTAGTCGCCTGTTTTGAGGGTATGGCTCTGGGGTTTGCCCTCCAAGAAAAACCAAACTGGTATTCTGGTGATTCTTTTCTCGACTCTTTTAGCTATAATTTAGCCACGCTAGTGGTCATCAATATCCTCTTAGGCTTATGTTTGATAGTCGCACTTTCTCCCCAACGCCAATCTCTCATCGATTGGGCGCGCTACCGTCATATGGAGGGGGGAGCTAAAGGTTTATGGCAAGATTTGGTTTTGGCGGAAAAAAGCCCTGCTCCTGTGGCCATCTTCCTCAACTTTTTGGGGATATCATTGTTGTTAGCCGCTTGGATTCTCTTGTGGCCAGCGGAAACTGATAGAATGGAAAATTTGGCTTTGGTGTGTTTAAACGCTGTGTTTGTTTCGATTTGGGCGGTAGTGGTGCAGATGATATTATTGCTCAAAGGCGCCAAACAAAATGTCTGGGCAACAGTCATAGTAGCTGCTGGGATTATCTTGCCACCGATAATTTTCTTTTTGTTATCGGGGGATTTTCCAAA
The DNA here is from genome assembly GCA_015296065.1 of Oscillatoriaceae cyanobacterium M33_DOE_052. Classification (GTDB taxonomy): domain Bacteria; phylum Cyanobacteriota; class Cyanobacteriia; order Cyanobacteriales; family Laspinemataceae; genus Koinonema. Next base: position 33,517 of record DVDU01000088.1, read on the forward strand.
CAATACCTTCCCCTGGCTGTTTACAGTTTTTTCCTGGGCGGTAATAGACCATGCTGATTTATTTAGTATTTTGACCGCCATTATCGGTCAGCTCTCCATCTTGGCGGGATTGAGTTTCTCGCTACGTCGTCAGATACGTATGGCTGGGGAGTCGGCTTCTAAAGCATTGTTGGCCACTAAATAATATGCGGTGACAGTGTTAGTATTTGTTGGGTTTCGTGACTCAACCCAACCTACAAATCAGGGGATGTAGGGGCGATTCGCGAATCGCCCCTACATCTGGTTTAAATGAATAGTTTTGGTGCGGTGAGGATTTGGGCAACATTACTGCTGGGATAATTGCTAGAAGTGGGGCAAGTTTGCTTACCCCAATCGCATTTTTCTAGGTGTTTTTGCTGCCAGCTTAAAGGGATTTCTAGGAGGTCTCTGGCTCCGGTAAAACTTTGGCCAATAAACAGCAGCACGGCGATGCAGTTTAAAATAGTGTGGGCGAGACGCCAGCGGTGCGATCGGTCTTGATATATATCCGGGACGATCGCGAGGGAAAAAATCATCAGTAAGGCGGCGGCAATGCCATAATAGTAGTGGGAAACTTGCCATTCATAGGTACGGCGAAATACTCCTTCTTGGCACCCTAAAATTACTAAACCAGCCCCGGATAGGGTGGCAAAAATTACCCGCCAGAGCTTTGGTTTGGCTTGATAGAGAAAGATTAAGGAGGCAATGGTGGCGGCAAACATTAAAATGATGAAAGTAAATTGTAATGGTTTTTGGCTCCAAAGTTGATTTTTGATGATATTTTTAAAAATAATCGAGTAAGCGAGGGCAATTAAGGTGATTCCTACGACAGAACCGGTGAGCCATCGCCCAAATTTCACGTGTTCGCTGCCTACTAGGGAAGGAATTTTGCTTGTACCTCCATCCACAGTTTGCAAGCGACGTTGACGGGTCTGTAATGCCATATTGACGGCAATACCGATGAGGGGGAAGATGACAATCACGGCCATTGCTGGATGGATGAGAGCCATAAAGTCGATTAGCTGCATACCATACCTCTGGTGGGGATAAAAGTGGAGCGGGAAAGAACCCAGTTTTTATGATATTTGATGATTTGCTCTATCTGGTTAATTTCCGGGGTGTCACTACAGAGGCGAGGCTGAGGGGGACCTGTAGGTGGTGCAATTCCTGAATTGCCCCTAGGGGTGGGTGAAGGGTACTATAATGAGAAAAAGTGTAAAGTTTTGTAACAAGACGAGTTTATGATGGCTATGGATTTGGATGCAATTTCGGCGAAGTTGGAGAGCAGCAGTTCTCGCGATCGCCTATTGGCGCTAGCATCGTTACGGGATGTGGAGGCTGCTGCTGCTGTTCCTTTAATCAAAAAAGTGCTGAATGATGAGAATCTACAAGTGCGATCGATGGCAGTATTTGCCTTGGGACTGAAGCCGACGACAGAAAATTATGAGATTTTAGTCGAGTTGGTGGAAACGGACCCGGACTATGGCATCCGTTCCGCTGCGGCGGGGGCTCTGGGCTATTTGGAAGACCAGCGAGCCGTAGGGGTGTTAGTCCGAGCCTTATATGAGGATACAGATTGGCTGGTGCGGTTTAGCGCCGCTGCTTCCCTGGGCAATCTCAAGGACCCCCGCGCCACTAAAGTCCTCATCGAGGCTCTCGATAGTCCCGAAGTGGTCATCCAGCAGGCGGCGATCGCGGCTCTCGGCGAAATTCAAGCCACCGACGCTCTCCCCCATATCCTCCGTTTCGCCGACGCGGAAGACTGGTTAGTGCGTCAACGTCTCGCCGAATCTTTGGGCAACTTCTCAGATCAGAAAGCCATTTCTGCGCTCAAATACCTGGAAAAAGATAGCCATCCCCAAGTTGCCGCCGCTGCTACTTTTGGCCTGCAAAATTTGGCCCAAGCGGGATATCAAGTTTAAAAGGTTCGTAGTAGGGCTTTAGCCCACTCCGGAGTAATGTTAGACTTAGGGCTAAAGCCCTACTACGAACCTTGAGGGCTAAAGGAGGGTGCTACGAACTAGGGAGAATAGACACTTTGGGTGAGGCGTTCTGTAGCCCGATCGACCGACACAAACACCGTGTCACCAGGTTTAAACTCACCCCGAATAATCGCCTTAGCAATCGAAGTTTCTAAGTAACGCTGGATAGCGCGCTTGAGGGGGCGGGCACCGTAAACTGGATCATAACCGATATCCGCCAAAAAGTCCAGAGCTTCATCAGAAAGTTTCAGGGATAATTTTTGCTCAGCGAGCCGCTGTTCCAGACGCTGCACTTGCAGTTTGATAATTTGGCGCAATTCTGGTTTAATCAAACTGCGGAAAATGATAAATTCATCGATGCGGTTGAGAAACTCAGGACGGAAGCGATCGCGCATCGCCTCAATCACCCGCTGGCGCATTTCCTCATAACGGTCATCATCCCCAGCCACATCTAAAATATACTGTGACCCCACATTGCTGGTCATAATGATAATGGTGTTTTTAAAATCCACCGTGTGACCTTGGGAGTCAGTCAAACGGCCATCATCCAGAATTTGCAGCATAATATTGAACACATCACCGTGAGCTTTTTCGATTTCATCAAATAAAATCACGGCGTAGGGACGGCGGCGGATAGACTCGGTGAGTTGTCCCCCTTCATCATACCCCACATATCCCGGCGGCGCACCGATGAGACGGGAAACCGCGTGTTTTTCCATGTATTCCGACATATCGATGCGGACGATCGCCTCTTCCGTATCAAACAAATAAGAAGCCAAAGTTTTCGCCAATTCTGTTTTCCCCACCCCCGTCGGACCGAGAAAGATAAAAGAAGCGATGGGACGGTTGGGGTCAGCTAAACCCGCACGGGAGCGTTGAATAGCTTCCGCCACTGCTTGCACTGCTTCCTGTTGTCCGATGACCCGTTGATGCAGAGTATCTTCTAAATAGAGTAACTTCTCTTTTTCCGATTCTACCAGCTTGCTGATGGGAATACCAGTCCACTTAGAAATAATTTCGGCGATATCCGCTTCGATGACTTCTTCCCGCAGCATGGATTTACCGGTAGTTTGAATTTCGGCCAGGTTTTTTTCTGTGGCTTGCAGTTGACGCTGCAAGTCTGTCATTTTGCCATAACGTAATTCAGCAGCGCGGTTGAGGTCATAATTTCTTTCCGCCTGCTGAATTTGCAGGTTAACCTCATCAATAGTTTTCTTGACAGTACGGATTTTATCGATAACTTCTTTTTCTGCTTGCCATTGTGCATTGAGGCGGGATTGTTCTTCTTTGAGGTTGCCCAGCTCTTTTTCCAGCTTTTCCAGACGTTCGCGGGAGATGGGGTCGCCTTCTTTCTGCAAGGAAAGCCGCTCCATTTCTAACTGGAGGATTTTGCGATCGATTTCGTCTAACTCTTCTGGCTTAGAGGTAATTTCCATTTTCAGCTTAGCGGCGGCTTCATCTACCAGGTCGATGGCTTTGTCGGGGAGGAAGCGATCGCTAATGTACCGATTAGATAAAATTGCGGACGCCACCAGAGCGGTATCGGCGATTTTCACCCCATGATGCACCTCGTAGCGTTCCTTTAAACCGCGCAAAATGGAAATTGTATCCTCCACCGATGGTTCATCAATATAAACCGACTGAAACCGCCGCTCTAAAGCCGCATCTTTTTCTATATACTTGCGATACTCATCTAAAGTCGTGGCACCGATGCAGCGCAATTCCCCCCGTGCTAACATAGGTTTAAGCAAATTACCCGCATCCATTGCCCCTTGAGTCGCACCCGCACCTACCACGGTGTGAATTTCATCAATAAAGAGGATAATTTGTCCGGCGGAGTCCGTGACTTCTTTGAGAACCGCTTTCAGGCGTTCTTCAAATTCACCGCGATATTTTGCCCCCGCGATTAACGCCCCCATATCCAGAGCAATTACCCGCCGCTCTTGTAAAGATTCGGGTACATCTAGATTAATAATCCGTTGGGCAAGTCCTTCCACAATGGCGGTTTTACCCACCCCCGGTTCACCAATCAAAACGGGGTTATTTTTGGTGCGGCGCGAGAGAATTTGAATAGTGCGGCGCACTTCATCATCCCTACCGATTACTGGGTCTAGTTTACCTTGACGGGCGAGCTGTGTCAAGTCCCGCCCATACTTTTCTAGGGATTCATATTTGTTTTCTGGGTTTTGGTCGGTCACTTTTTGGCTGCCCCGTACTTGGTTAATGATATCTTTGAGTTTGGCTTCGCTGAGGCCAAATTCCTGAAAGAGGTTTTTGCCAAAGCGATCGTCCTTATTGTAGGCTAAAATTAGGTGTTCGGCAGAGATGTAATCGTCTGCATATTGCTGGCGGTAATTTTCGGCGTTGTCGAGTAAGAGGTCTAAACTGCGACCCAAATAGATAGAACTGCTGGGATTGGCGATTTTGGGCTGACGGCGGAGGAATTCTTCGGTACGATCGCGCAATCTTTGCACGCTCACCCCCGCTTTGCTAAAAATGCTCGTAGCAATCCCTTCCTGTTCTAACAGGGATTTCATCAAATGCTCGCTTTCGATTTGCTGGTGACTGTTTTCTTTGGCAATATCGGGAGTGCGGACAATGGCTTGCCAAGATTTTTCGGTAAACTTATTCGGGTCAGTAGGCTGCATAGATGTTCCTCCTCAACTAGGTAACAGTATATAGCAACTTGCCCCTAGATGAAATCATCCCCTGTTTCGACTGGGGCGAATTATCCGACCCAAATTAGGAGAGAAAACCGATTAATTATCCCCAGTCCGGGCTACTGCCCTCCTAACCGGGCAAAACTCAGAAAGGTTAGAGCCAGATAGCAATCCCATCTGGTATAATCTAATTTACCATCTTTAGCATGCCAGCGTCACCCAGAGATGGAGGCTGTGGTTGGGGGTCAGAGCCAACACCAGCCCCCGCGAAATTACCTCTTTGGGGGAGTTGATCAATTGCTGCAACCAAGGTAGTAATGGGTAAGGGTCTGGAACCCCGGCAGCAGAGACACCGACTTATAGGTTAAATGAAAAACTGCATTTGTTATTAGCAAAAAACCGGCACGGCTAGACAATAAAAAAGATGACAATTAACAGGGAAGTAGCAGTAAGATGAAAAAAGACTATCAACGTCCGACTAAGGCAAACATGAGTTTTTCTAGGCTTTCTGTTTCATGGCGGCAACTCGGCTCCCATTTGCTGACCTTGGTTTTGGGGGTGGTGCTGGCGTTTAGCAGCTTACGGGTGTTGTCTTCTCAGGCGGCCCCTACCCCTACCCTGACGCCAACTCTCCCCGAGGGGAATATGGTGGCGTTGCAGCCTAGTGCCACTGGTGGCAGTTTTGTCACGGCTGCAGTGGAGCGAGTGGGTGCGGCGGTGGTGCGGATAGATACGGAAAGAACCGTGAGCCGTCGCATGGATCCTTTGTTTGATGACCCGTTTTTCCGCCGCTTTTTTGGGGAAGACCAACTGCCCCAGTTTCCTCGAGAAGAGCGCCAGCGGGGTCAGGGTTCCGGTTTTATTGTCGATCGCGCCGGTTTCATCCTCACTAACGCTCACGTAGTTAGTGGCGCCGATAAGGTGACAGTGACACTGAAAGACGGACGCACCTTTGAAGGGGAAGTACGCGGTACTGACACGGTGACAGATTTAGCCGTGGTGAAAATCAACAGCCAGGGCCAAGATTTACCCGTAGCGCCTTTGGGAGATTCCGCGCAAGTGCGCGTGGGGGATTGGGCGATCGCCGTCGGCAACCCCTTCGGATTAGATAACACCGTCACCCTTGGCATCGTCAGCACCCTAGAACGCTCCTCCGCGCAAGCAGGCATTCCTGACAAGCGGTTAGACTTCATCCAAACCGACGCCGCCATCAACCCCGGTAACTCCGGCGGCCCATTGGTGAATGACGCCGGAGAAGTCATCGGTATCAACACCGCCATCCGCGCTGACGCTCGTGGCATCGGTTTTGCCATTCCCATTAATAAAGCCAAATCAGTAAAAGATGTCTTGTCTCGCGGTGGCCAAGTATCTCACCCTTATGTGGGTATCCAGATGATTACCCTCACTCCCGAACTGGCCAAAGAAAATAATAATGACCCCAATTCACCATTCTTAGTCGCCGAAGTTAACGGCGTTTTGGTGGTGCGCGTTATGCCCAACACTCCGGCGCAAGAAGCGGGAATTCGGCGGGGAGATGTCATAGTCCAGGTGGATGGTAAACCCGTCACCAGCGCCGATCAACTGCAAAATATCGTAGAAAACAGCGGCGTGGGCACCAGTCTCCGATTCAAAATTCAGCGTGGCCCTCGCGCTGTGGATTTGAACGTGCGCACAGCCCAGTTACAAGGTAATTCTTAATTGATTGAACTTACAGTGGGGAAGCAATTTCCCCACTGGGCTAATTTTTTGTCCACCTTAGTGAATACAACCTGTTAAAGTGCCTTCTCAAACTCTCTCAGTTCATTCTCTCTCGGTGCAACTATCGGACAATCCAGCCCAACTAGCCAAAACTGCCGCCGCACAGGCGGCAACTTATTTGCAGGAGGCGATTTCTCGCCAAGGTCGGGCGGCAGTGTTGCTGGCAACGGGTAACTCGCAAATTGAATTTTTACAGGCGTTGATTGGGTTAGATGGATTAGATTGGTCTCAGATTACTTGTTTCCATTTAGATGAATTTCTGGGCATTGAGGGGGAACATCCCGCTAGTTTCCGCCGCTATCTGCACGATCGGGTGGCAAGTCTCGTCCAACCAGGGGCATTTCACTATATCTGTGGCGATACATTGCAACCCTTGGACGAGTGCGATCGCTACACCCAACTTTTGCAAGCCCAACCCATTGATTTAGCCCTCCTCGGTTTAGGTAGCAACGGACATATCGCCTTTAACGAGCCATCTGTAGCCGATTTCCACGACCCCAAAACTGTAAAACTCGTCAAACTGGAAAATTCCACCCGCCTAGCCCAAATGAGTAGCCATCATTTTCCTGATTTGGCAGCCGTCCCCCTCTATGCTTTCACCCTCACCATCCCCGCCATTACTGCTGCTAAAAAAATCTTTTGTCTCGCTCCCGGGAAAAGCAAAGCCGAACCCGTGCGCGCTATGCTTACCGGAGCTGTGCGAACCAGTTTTCCCGCTTCTTTGCTCCGCACTCTCCCCCAGACTACTTTATTTTTAGACAAAGATGCAGCCAGCTTGATTTGAGATAAAATTAGATTCAGGACTTTGCTGCCTCCAGGTATAGAAGCGGAGCTGGCAGCACAGTTTCAGATTGTGGGATAAAAAAATACGGAGGCAAATTAATTGATGAATCCTGCCAGCGGGATGGAAACCACCCAACAGAAAACGCCGCACGAAATCCTGGGAGTCATTTTTGACATGGATGGCGTCCTCACGGATACGATCGAATTCCACTACCAAAGTTGGGAAAAATTAACTTTGGAAATGGGCATCCCCTTTAACCGGGAGGTGAATGATACTCTGCGGGGTTTGTCTCGCCGGGATTCTCTGATGCAGATTTTGGGCGACAGGTATTTACCAGAAGCAAAAATCGCGGAGATGCTGGAGCGGAAAAATCGCTACTATCTGGATTTTATCGCCGAGATGACTCCCGCTCATTTGCTCCCTGGGGTTGATGATTTGTTAAATGAACTCCGATCGGCGGGGATGAAAACCGCGATCGCCTCCGCCAGCCAAAACGTCCGCGCCGTGATTCCCCGTTTAGGCATCGCCGATCGCATTGATGTGGTTACCAATGTATATAAAGTCAAACGCTCTAAACCCGCTCCTGACGTATTTTTGCATGCCGCCGAGCAGTTAGGATTAAGCCCCAATCAATGTTTAGTCGTAGAAGACGCCGAAGCTGGAGTAGAAGCAGCTCTGGCGGCGGGGATGTGGGCATTAGGTTTAGGTCCAGTGGAGCGAGTCGGCGCCGCTCACATTGTCCTCCCCAGTTTGCAAGGTGTCAAGTGGGAGGATATTTTGGGGAAATTGCACACCGCCGTCTAGGTGGCGCCTTTTAGAGGTTATCCCACAGGACGCCTGAGACTAGCTAATGGCATAATAGGAAAAAATCGGAAAATCTCTCTGGGATAGATTTTGAGGAGGCAAAAGGGAAAAGTCTATGGTGAGAATCATCCTTGGCGCGATCGCTATTGCCGTCTTGACGATTATCGCTACTATTGCCCTCTCTCCAGCTATGGCTACCAGCACCGATATGGAATCATATCTCTGGACTCCCGCTGGGGTGGGCAGGCATGAAATCGTCTGTAAGCGGGTAATTATCCATCCCGAGGCGCGTCCCCTACCCCAGTCCTCTCACCAGCAACCAGTGCAAATTCGCTCTGCTATAGTTAGCGAGAATTATTGCGCTGGTATGCCCAAACCGGCATATTAATCATTCCAATCGGCAGCGATCGGGCGGCATCAATCGCACCAACTGACCGAAGGATTGCGGGTTAGTCCGCCCGCAATCCTAAAAATTTAAAATCCTGTCATCCTTGCCATTATTTATACTCACCTACTGAGAGCGATCGAACCAAATCAATTGTATTGTTTACTAACTCTGCCCCCCGTTGTTGACAAACGAACCCCCATAAGATGAGCATATGTGAGGTTAATTTCTTGAGCTAGTCGGGGCTTTGGGTGTCCGACTCGAGCAAGTCGGGGCGACGCGATCGGGTGCGATCGAGCTGCTGCTGGTAGCGCCAGCGGGCGATTTCCCGATGATTACCCGATAACAGCACATCCGGCACTTTCCAGTCGCGAAACTGAGCCGGACGGGTGTAATGGGGATAATCGAGCAAACCCGCCTCGAAACTCTCAGCCACCAAAGATTCCGCCTTACCCACAGTCCCTGGAAGCAGCCGCACCACACCATTAATCAACGTCAGAGCCGGGATTTCGCCACCAGTGAGGACGAAATCGCCCAAGGAGACTTCCCTTGTGACCAAGTGCATCACCCGCTCATCGACACCCTCATAATGACCGCAAATCATCACAAGCTGCTGGTAGTTGGCGGCGAGATGACGAAACAGGGGTTGCGTCATGCGCTCTCCTTGGGGGGTGAGATAAATTACCTCCCGAGGTTCGAGACAGGGGAGAGATTCCACCGCCGCAAAAATCGGCTCTGGCTTCATCACCATACCGACGCCGCCGCCATAAGGCTCATCATCAACGCGGCGGTGCTTGTCCGTGGCAAAATCCCGGGGATTGACCAGATGAACGGTGGCGATGTTTTTCGCCAAGGCTTTGCCGAGGAGGCCCGATTGGAGGGGCGTGGTGAAAAAATCGGGAAATAGGGTGAGTAAGTCAATGCGCACGGGAACAGAAACTACCTCCTGGATGTCAGCAAAAGTTTATTTGGGATTTTGGGCAGGGCTTTTCAGATATAAGATATAGGATATGTGAGAATTATCCGGCGGCAGTAGCCTCCTGGCATCCCCTGTCATTAGTCATCAGTCCGGCGAGTCCAAAGGTCATTGGTCCCGTAGCGCGGTTTACCGGACAAATGGCAAATGACTTTTGACAAATGACATGTTACCAAATGACCAATGACGAAGGATGGATGAATTGCCCCTGCCAACACCCAATATGTTTAAATAGTGATTCACGATAGATTTTAGCGAAAGGTGGCGCCCACCGGGTGGTGCGGCCTGCCCTCACCTTCAACCCCCCCCAGCGTCCCCCCAGGGCTACGCCGAGGGAGAGAGTGAGGGGTAATGCCTTTGGAACCCGTAGGGAATAACATTTATGCAGCAGTTATTAGAATCAATCTCCCTGAAACAGAAAATGCCGCAACTACTCAAAACCAAAACCACAGTCATGGTGATTGGTGGAGCAGAAGATAAATTACATGGCAAAGAAATCTTGCAATCGTTTTTTGCCCGATCGGGAGGTACGGAAGCTCAAATCGCGATCGTGCCCTGCGCTTCGCGAGAGCCAGCGGCGATGGGGACCCGCTACACGACGATTTTTGAGGAAATGGGGGCAAAGAAAATCGCGGTACTGGACATTAGAGACCGGTCTGAGGGGGAAGACCCGAAGTGGCAAGAGTATTTGGAAGAATGCACCGGTGTATTCCTTACGGGTGGAGACCAACTGCGGTTATGCGCCTTGGTCGCAGACACACCGCTGATGGAAAAGTTGCGGTTGAAGGTACGCGAAGGCAGCATCGTCCTGGCGGGAACCAGCGCCGGAGCGGCAGTGATGGGTCATCATATGATTGCTGGGGGGGGTAGCGGGGAGTCGCCGAACCGGTCTCTGGTGGATATGGCTACGGGTTTGGGGATTCTGCCAGAGGTGATTGTGGACCAGCATTTTCATAACCGCAATCGGATGGCGCGGTTGCTGTCGGCGATCGCCTCCCACCCAGACCGGATTGGCATTGGCATTGACGAAGATACCTGCGCCGTCTTTGAGGGAGATGGGGAGATTTTGGTCATTGGCAAAGGCACGGTGACAATTGTGGATCCGGGGCAAATGTCTTATACCAATAAAGCCTTAGTCGGACCGAGTGACCCTTTGAACTTGTATAACCTGCGCCTGCACATCCTCTGTCACGGCGATCGCTACAACTTGCACAAAGGAGCTGCCTTGCCCCCACCGCCACCCTTAGAGTCGTAAGGACTCATCATCGGACTCTGGGACTGGGGACAAATTGCCTGATTGCCTTGGTGGCGCTGGTTGGAGCCACCTGATTTCTTTAGTATCATTTATGCTTCGGCTCCATAGAGTCGAACTAAAATAAGTTGCCCTAGTTTGTTTCCTGTCCCCAGTTTCTTTAGCACACCAGCGGTGTAGGACGAAAATGTTCGCTATGAACAGTTATCCAAAGCAAAAACGATTGAAACTAGGTAAAGTGCCTGCATTGCTTCCAAGAAAGCATCACCCTCCAGTCCAGCTATGAAAATACTTAGAATACAGACATTACGGGGTCCTAACTATTGGAGCATTAAACGCCAAAACCTCATCCTGATGCGTCTGGATTTAGAGGACTTGGCAGAAAAGCCCACCAGTGACATTCCCGGCTTCTACCGAGGCATGACTCAAGTCTTGCCCAGTTTAATCGATCACTACTGCTCTCCAGGCTATCGCGGTGGCTTCCTAGAAAGGGTGCAGGAGGGGACGATGATGGGGCACGTGGTGGAACACGTGGCCCTGGAACTACAAGAACTCGCGGGGATGCCCGTGGGGTTCGGTCGCACCCGAGAAACCGCAACACCAGGGGTTTACCAGGTGGTGTTTGAATACTTGGATGAGCAAGCAGGCCGTTATGCTGCCAGAGCCGCTGTGCGCCTGTGCCGGAGTATTGTAGATACGGGGACTTATCCCCAGTCGGAGTTAGACCAAGACCTCAAAGACCTCAAGGAATTGTGGGCGGAAGCGTCCTTGGGACCGAGTACGGAGACTTTAATCAAAGAAGCTCAGTATCGCCAAATCCCTTGGTTTCATCTCAGCGCCCGATCGATGATTCAGCTCGGTTATGGCGTGCATCAGAAACGGCTGCAGGCATCCCTGACTGACCATACCAGCATTTTGGGGGTAGAACTAGCTTGTGACAAAGAAGGCACCAAAAAAATTCTCCGGGATGCTGGGGTGCCAGTACCGGTGGGCACAGTAATTCACTACCTGGATGAACTCGATGACGCGATCGCGGAGGTGGGGGGCTATCCGATCGTCGTGAAACCCCTGGACGGCAACCACGGACGTGGCATTACCATTAATATCACCGCCCGAGAAGAAGCTGAGGCGGCTTACGATCTGGCCAGCAATGCCTCTAAAACCAAATCCGTGATTATCGAACGCTACTACACCGGCAAAGACCACCGGCTTTTAGTCGTGAACGGTAATTTAGTCGCAGTGGCGGAGCGAGTGCCAGCTCACGTGGTGGGTAATGGCAAATCGACAATTCAAGAATTGATTGAGGAAACCAATAAAGACCCCCGCCGGGGTGTCGGTCACGATAACGTCCTGACGAAGATTACCGTTGACCGCAACAGTATTGGGCTGCTGGAGCGCCAGGGTTATACTCTCGATTCCGTGCCACATAGAGGTGTCACCTGCTATCTCAGAGCTACAGCTAACCTTAGCACTGGTGGCATCGCCATTGACCGCACCGAAGAAATCCACCCGGAAAATATCTGGCTGGCACAGCGGGTGGCGAAAATTATCGGGCTGGATATTTGTGGCATTGATATGGTAACGGCGGATATCCGCATCCCCCTGCGGGAAACCGGCGGGGCGATCGTGGAGGTGAACGCCGCCCCTGGTTTGCGGATGCACGTTTCCCCCAGCGTGGGATTGCCCCGGAACGTAGCCGCAGCGGTGATGGATATGCTCTTCCCCCCCGGTACACCTTCGCGCATCCCCATCCTCGCCGTCACTGGCACCAACGGCAAAACTACCACTACTCGCCTCATCGCTCACATCATTAAACAGACAAAGCGTACTGTAGGCTATACCACCACCGATGGCACTTACATCGGCGATTACATCGTGGAAAAAGGGGACAATACCGGCCCGCAAAGTGCCGAGCTAATTCTCAAAGACCCCACGGTGGAAGTAGCAGTGCTGGAAACTGCCCGGGGGGGTATTCTCCGCTCTGGGATGGCTTTCGATGCTTGCGATGTGGGGGTAGTGCTAAACGTGTCCGCCGACCATCTGGGGATCGGGGATATTGAGACGATCGAGCAAATGGCGCGAGTCAAGAGCGTATTAGCAGAAACCGTGATGTCCAGTGGCTACGCCGTCCTCAACGCCGATGACCCCCTGGTGGTGGCAATGGCAGAACGGGTGAAAGCTCACATCGCCTACTTTTCCATGAACCCCGATAATGATATCCTGCGCAGCCACATCCGCCAAGGTGGTCTCGGAGCCGTGTATGAAAATGGCTACCTGTCAATTCTCAATGGTGATTGGACTTTGCGCCTTGAAAAAGCGGAAAACGTGCCCCTGACGATGGGGGGACTGGCACCGTTTATGATTGCCAATGCTCTGGCAGCCAGTCTGGCGGCGTTTGCCCACGGGGTGGAAATTGAGGAACTGCGGGCCGGGTTGGCTACTTTCGTGGCTTCGAGTAAGCAAACTCCGGGGCGGATGAACCTGTTTGATTTGGGCGGATATCATGCTTTAATTGATTACGCTCATAATGCAGCGAGTTATCAGGCTCTGGGTGAATTTGTGCGGAACTGGCCAGGAGAGCGCATCGGTGTGGTGGGTGGACCGGGCGATCGGCGTGACGAAGATTTCGTTACCCTCGGCAAACTCTCAGCGGACATCTTCGATCGCATTATCGTCAAAGAAGATTACGACACCCGGGGGCGTCCTCGCGGCGATGCGGCCAAATACATCTGCCAAGGTATCGAGGCGGCTCAGAAAAAAGTTCCCTACGAGACCATCATCGATGAAAACACGGCCATCAATACCGCTCTCGATGAAGCCCCCCAGGGCAGCTTGGTAGTAATTTTACCTGAGAGCGTCAGCCCCACCCTCCGCTTAATTGAAGCCCGCAAACCCGTGGGTGAGGGCAGCGTACCTCCTAACGGAGCCAAACCGCCTGGTCAGACCGGAGGAGAACGGTCTGCGGAGTACAGCTCATCCGCTAGTTGAGGGATGGTCATTAGTCCTTTGTCACTTGTCCCAAGGCAGCTTGTCCGCAAGTCCGCTTGTATGACCAAACAAAGAACAAAGGACAAAGGACAAAGGACTCTTGGACTAATGACAAATGACAAATGACAAAGGACTCTTGGACTAATGACCAATTCTCTCCGCGCCGAACAACATCACCTCATCCGCCAATTGGCAGACTGCATTGAGTCGCTGTGGCACCGCTATTTAGACCTGTCTCCATACCCTCTGCCAGAAGATTTGGGCTATGTGGAGGGGCGTTTGGAGGGGGAAAGGGTGAAAATTGAAAATCGCTGCTATCAAACTCCCCAGTTTCGCAAACTGCATCTGGAACTGGCTCGGGTGGGAAATAGTTTGGATATTTTACACTGTGTGATGTTCCCCCGCTCTAATTATCCTTTGCCGGTGTTTGGCTCGGACTTGGTGGGAGGAAGGGGACAAATTGGGGCGGCGATCGCTGACCTCTCCCCCGTGAGCCCAGATGGCGCCTTACCTGCCAGTTACATCAAGGCTCTGGATGCTTTGCCCGAAGCTAACTTCTCCCAACCTCGGGAGTTACCCGCTTGGGGAGATATATTTTCCTCTTATTGCCTGTTTGTTCGTCCCAGTGGTGAGGCTGAAGAAGCTTTATTTTTATCCCGCGTCGATGCCTATATCACGATTCACTGTCAACAGGCGATCGTCACCTCCCCTGTCTCCCCAGAAGCCGCCGCCGAAATCATGGCCGGTCAGCAGAAATATTGCACCAAACAACGACAAAATGATAAAACTCGCCGCGTTCTAGAAAAAGCCTTTGGTGACGAATGGGCAGAATATTACATCACTAACGTCCTCTTTGACTTACCCCAATCCTAAACAATGGTTATTTGTCCTTTGTCCTTTGTCAAGTGGCAAGTCACAAGGGACAAGGGACAAATGACAAATGACCAATGACCAATGACCAACGATGGAAAATTCCCCTCAAGAAACCAACAATATCAGGCGCGCCCGGATATTTGTAGCCGGTAAAGTTCAAGGTGTATTCTACCGCGTTTCTACCCAAGAAGAAGCCCAACGGAAAGGCTTATCCGGTTGGGTGCGCAACCTCCCAGATGGCGGAGTCGAGGCGGTATTTGAAGGCACACCAGAAGCCGTAGAGGATATGATTAATTGGTGTCATATTGGCCCACGGGGCGCTAGAGTCCTTCGGGTAAAAGTCGAGTATGAAAAACCCCAAGGTTTGCACGGTTTTGAAATTAAATATACCGCTGATTAATTAATTACTAAAATTTTACCTCATTTAATCTCTATTCAGCGAATTTTTGAGAAATTTTGATAACAAAATCAGAATTATTCCGAAATGGTATTTATTTGTTATTAGATAGATGCTACCAAATATCAAATAACTAATTGATTTAGGATATTAGTGAGGATTTTACCGATCCAATTACCAGGAAAATCAGTAATAATTAATATTTGTAGGGGTAATTTATCAATTGCCCCTGCTGATGAGGGTAATTGCGTTACACAGGCCAGATGCCTGCTCCACAGTTATGGGTCACGAGTCTCCTAGAGATAAAGATAAAGATAAGACTGGGGAAGGACAGCAAGACGAGCTGATCCTGAATGACTATCATCCCGAACCGGATCAACAGTGGGCAGAACACCCACCGCAAGAGGAGCAGGTTTCTCGCTGGGATGGTACAACCAACGGCTATCCCCCCGTTTCCCAGGGGAAGTGGGGAGGAAGTTTCCTGAAGATGATGGACCAGGTGCCGCCGATGTTGAAGTGGGCGATCGTCCTGGTGTTGCCCGGGATGCTCGCGGTCGGGGGTTTGTCCCTCTATAATCAGTATGCTTCCCAACCAGAAGCAACCCCAGCCCCAACCATACCACCAGAAGCAATGCCAGTGAGTGCTTTGGGGCGTCTGGAACCCCAGGGAGAAACGATTACCATATCGGCTCCCAGTTCTATTCAAGGAGAGCGACTGGATGAACTGCTGGTAAAAGAGGGGGATAAACTGGTCAAAGACCAAGTAATCGCGATTTTGGATAGCCGCGATCGTCTCACCGCCGAACTCGCCGTGGCGCAACAGCAAGTGAAAATCGCTCAAGCTGGCTTGGCACAAGTGCAGTCGGGAGCCAAAGCTGGGGATATCGCCGCCCAACAAGCGGCAATATCCCGCCTCCAAGCACAGCTCCCCAGAGATGTAGCCGTTCAAGACGCCACCATATCTCGCCTGGATGCCCAACTGCGGGGGGATACCGCCGCCCAACAAGCTACCATTGACCGCCTGCAAGCGCAAGTGAATGGCGATATCGTCGCCCAACAAGCCACGATTGAGCGTCTCCAAGCGCAACTGCGGGGGGATATTGCAGCCCAACAAGCCACCATTGACCGCCTGCAAGCTCAACTAGAAAAAGAAACCTTAGCTCAACAAGCTACCGTTCTCCGCTTGGAGGCTCAATGGCAGGGAGATTTGGCGGCTCAGGAAGCGACGATCGCCCGGTTGACCGCAGATATGGAAAACGCACAAGAGGAGTATCGCCGCTACGAACAACTATATAAAGATGGAGCCGTGAGCGCTTCCTTGTTTGACAGCAAGGCTTTGGCAGCGGTGACAGCAAGGGAAAATCTCGCCGAGGCTCAAGTTAACCTCAGCAAAATTGATACTACCGGTCGCAAACAACTAGAGGAGGCAGAAGCCACTTTAGCCAGAATCGAAGCCACGGGCCGCAAGCAGGTGGAAGAGGCAAAAGTCACCCTAGAACGGATTCAAAGAACCGGAGTGGCGGTAGCTCGCGAAGCCGAAAGCACCCTGGCGAAACTGCAAACTACCGGTCGCGAGCAGCTACAGGAGGCGAGAGTGACTCTAGAGCGCATTCAGGGAACGGGGGTAGCGGTAGCTCGTGAAGCCGAAACCACTAGAGTGCGGGTTGAGGAAACCGGAGTGTTGCAAATTGAGGAGGCGCGAGCGGTTCTTGATAGTGTGGAGGAAGTGCGGAAAGTCGATGTGCAAGCGGCGCAAGCTGAGGTAGATAGAGCGATCGCTGCTGTAGCTCAAGCCCAAGTCAACCTAGACCAAGCCATAATTAAATCTCCTATGAATGGCCAAGTGATGAAAATTCATGCTCGCCCTGGGGAAGTAGTAGGCAATGAGGGGATTGTTGATATAGGTAACACCAATCAAATGTATGTAGTTGCCGAAATTTACGAAACTGATATTAGTCGCGTGCGCCTTGGTCAAACTGCCACCATCACCAGTGATGCTTTTGACGGGGAATTGCAGGGCACCATTGATTTAATTGGGTTGCAAGTGGGGAAAAAAGATATCCTAGACACCGACCCCGTGGCCGATGTGGACGTGCGGGTGGTGGAAGTGAAAATCCGCCTCAACGATGCTGATAGCCAGCGGGTTTCTGGATTGACTAATTTGCAAGTTCAGGTGAAAATTCAGCCCTAGTATGTTTGATAAAATCCCTCTAGCCTGGTTGCAACTGACCAGGGAAAAAATCCGATTAGTGGTAGCGGTGGCAGGAATTACCTTCGCCGATACTTTGATGTTTATGCAGTTAGGGTTTCAGGATGCCTTATTTGATAGCTCCACCCGGATGCACCAAAATCTGAATGGGGATTTGGTGTTAATCAGCCCTAAGTCAGAGGCTTTGATTGCCATGCAGACTTTTTCTTGGCGCCGATTATACCAAACTCTGGCAGTGCCGGGAGTGGAGTCGGTGAATCCCTTATATATGGGTTTAATTGGCTGGAAAAACCCAGAAACTAAGCGAGATAGACAAATCTTAGTTGTGGGATTTGACCCGAAACAATCGGTTTTTACCATGCCAGAAGTAGAAGCCAGCATCCCCAAGATTAAACTCCCAGATGTGGTAATATTTGACCGCAGCGCTCGCCCCGAGTTCGGTCCGGTTGCCCCTCAGATAGAAGCGGGCAAAACTGTCACTACCGAAGTGGGGGGAAGACGGGTTTATGTGAAAGGTTTGTTTAGCCTGGGTGCTTCTTTCGCCGCTGATGGTAACATTATTACCAGCGATTTAAATTTTCTGCGCATTTTCAACCGGAGGAAAAAGGGAGAAATTGATGCGGGTATTATTTACCTCAAGCCCGGTGCTGACAGAGAAAAAGTCTTGGCAGATATCAAGGCACTGCTCCCAGATGATGTCAAAGTCTTGACCAGAGAAGGATTTATCGAATTTGAAAAAACTTATTGGCGTGAAAGTACCGCCATTGGCTTTATCTTTGGCTTGGGCGTGGCAATGGGGTTTATTGTCGGGATTGTGATCGTGTATCAAATTATCTACACTGATGTGGCTGACCACTTATCAGAATATGCTACCCTGAAGGCGATGGGCTACAAAAATGCTTACTTTTATTTGGTGGTGTTTCAAGAGGCTTTCCTCCTGGCCATTTTGGGTTATCTGCCGGGGGTGCCAATTGTGATGGTGCTGTATAATTTAACCAAAAATGCTACGATGTTACCGGTAGCTATGACGGCTAGTAGGGCTCTCACAGTGCTGATATTGACCATAGTGATGTGCTTTATTTCGGGTTCTATTGCTGTGCGGAAGCTACAAGAGGCAGACCCAGCGGATATTTTTTAATTTGGTCATTTGTCCTTGGGTAGGGATTCTTTTGTCCTTGGTCATTTGTCCAAAGGTCATTTGTCCAAAGGTCCTTGGTCATTGGTCTGGTTTTTTCTTTGAACATTATATTCAGACTCAAGTAAAATTACATGAAGATGCAGCCGGTAATTAATGTGAAAAACCTGAGCCACTATTACGGTAAGGGGGACTTGAAAAAGCAAGTTTTGTTTGGAGTTAGTCTAGAAATATACTCTGGTGAAATTGTGCTGATGACGGGACCATCGGGGTCGGGTAAAACTACTTTGCTGACTCTGGTGGGGGCACTGCGTTCTGGTCAGGAAGGCAGCTTAAAGGTGTTGGGTAAGGAAATGTGTGGGGCTAGAGAAGATGATATGGTGGATGTGCGGCGGCATATTGGCTATATTTTTCAAGCACATAATTTGCTTAAGTCGCTGACGGCAATTCAAAATGTGCAAATGGCTCTGGAGTTGCACGATTATAGTAAACAAGAGAGGCGCGAGAAAGCGGCACAGATGTTGACGGCGGTGGGTTTGGCAAATCGGATGGATTATTACCCGGAGAATCTGTCGGGGGGGCAAAAGCAACGGGTGGCGATCGCTCGGGCTTTGGTGAGCAGTCCGAAAATCGTTCTGGCTGACGAACCTACCGCCGCTCTCGATAGTAAGTCGGGACAGGAGGTGGTGGAAATTATGCGCAAGTTGGCCAAAGACTTCGGATGTACGATTCTGTTAGTCACCCACGACGATCGCATCCTCCACGTAGCCGATCGGATTGTGCATATGGAAGATGGACGGTTGAGTGCTGACAAGACGCACCAAAAGGTCCCCGTCTCCACTGTCCCCCAGTCACGCCCAATCATTTCCTAATAGAATGTCACTACTTTTTCTGGGTGGTAAACACCCGCACCATGACAAACAGGGTTAACCCCAGATAACCCAAAACTACCATCAAATCGAGGAAATCACTATAACTGACTGTTGGGAAAATATCCATAAGCACAATGACAAATGACAAATGACAATTATCAACTATTCTGGCCGATGTATGATGAAAATTTATCATCACTAACTGCGGCGGCTTATGATATAACCCTTACCGGTTCCGGGAGGGGGTGGGCACAGTGTGGGGCAAAGGCATAGACTGTCCGGCGGCAGCGGGATGGGGTGGTGGGGACTGGGGATGCCTTGTGGCTCCGATCGGGGAAACGTGGGCACGGGGTTGGCAAACAGGCAAGAAAAAACTCTATATTTCTCGCGACTTTCCAATTATACTTGTACGAGTTGCGTTCGTAAAAAATCTTAATAAGATTGCCGACCCAAGCATGAACTCTGGAATAGACCTACAAGGAAGTGTTATCCAAATCCTCACGGGTTTGGGCATCCCGCCAGGAGCCGCCAAGGTAATTTGGATGCCCATGCCTATGCTGCTGATGCTGGCGGTGGCGACGGTAGCCGTTTTGGTATCGGTATGGCTGGAGCGGAAGATATCCGCTGCGGTGCAGCAGCGCATCGGTCCGGAATACGCGGGACCGTTCGGGGTGCTGCAACCGGCTGCAGATGGCTTGAAGCTGATTTTTAAAGAGGATATCGTGCCCGCGAAGGCAGACCCGTGGTTGTTTACCCTGGGTCCGATTTTGGTGGTGCTGCCGGTATTCGTATCTTACTTAATCGTGCCTTTTGGACAAAATCTGATTATCAGCGATGTGGGCGTGGCGATCTTTTTGTGGATTGCCTTGTCTAGCGTCCAGCCGATCGGGCTGCTGATGGCTGGTTATTCGTCCAACAACAAATACTCTCTACTGGGGGGTTTGCGGGCTGCTGCTCAGTCGATCAGTTATGAAATACCGATGGCTCTGGCGGTGCTGGCAGTGGTGATGATGTCCAACAGCCTTAGCACGATCGACATCGTAAACCAACAATCAAGCTACGGCATCCTGGGCTGGTATGTGTGGCGGCAACCGGTGGGGTTCCTGATTTTCTGGATTGCCGCTCTAGCGGAATGCGAGCGTCTCCCCTTTGACTTGCCAGAAGCCGAAGAAGAACTGGTGGCGGGCTACCAAACCGAATATGCGGGGATGAAATTCGGCTTGTTTTACGTGGGTTCCTACGTTAACCTCACCCTTTCGGCGCTGCTAGTGGCAGTTTTGTACTTCGGCGGCTGGGAATTCCCCATCCCCATTGAATGGTTTGCCGGTTGGTTCGGGGTAAGCGAGACAACTCCCTGGTTTCAGATTTTGGCGGGGGTTATTGGCATTACCATGACCCTGCTCAAAGCATACTTTTTCGTGTTTCTGGCGATTCTCCTGCGTTGGACTGTGCCCCGCGTCCGCATTGACCAACTGCTGAATCTGGGCTGGAAGTTTTTATTACCGGTGGGTTTGGTAAACCTGCTGCTGACTGCAGCGCTGAAAATTACCTTTCCCTTTGCTTTTGGCGGTTAGGAGTGTATAGCAGGCTGAAACCTAGATTTTGTTACTCATCACAAGCATTGTCAAATTATGCTGAAGTTCCTCAAACAAGTTAGCGACTACACCAAAGAAACGGTGCAGGCGGCGAAGTACATTGGTCAAGGTCTGTCGGTGACTTTCGACCACATGCGCCGCCGTCCGGTGACAGTGCAGTATCCTTACGAGAAGCTGATTCCTTCAGAAAGGTATCGGGGCCGGATTCACTTTGAATTCGACAAGTGCATCTCCTGCGAAGTCTGTGTGCGGGTTTGTCCGATCAATTTGCCGGTGGTGGACTGGGAGTTTGATAAGGAAACTAAGAAAAAGAAGCTGAAGCACTACAGTATTGATTTCGGGGTGTGCATTTTCTGCGCTAATTGCGTGGAATATTGCCCCACTAATTGCTTGTCAGCGACGGAAGAGTATGAGTTGGCGGCATACGATCGCCACGAGTTGAACTACGATAGCGTGGCGATGGGACGCCTGCCATACAAAGTCACTGATGACCCAATGGTCACACCGATGCGAGAACTGGCTTACTTGCCCAAAGGTGTGATCGACCCTCACGACCTCCCCGCTGATGCGCGTCGTGCGGGCAAGCGTCCAGAGGAAATTGCCGAGCAGTAGGGAGATGGGGGGACCAGGAGACGGGGGGACTAGGGGACTGGGGGGAGTGTGGGGAGTGTGGGGAGTGTGGGGAGTGTGGGGAGTGTGGGAAGTGTGGGAAGTGTGGGAAGTGTGGGAAGCAATCTTCCTCCCTCTCCTCCCGCCCCTCCCCATCTTCCCCC
>DVDU01000087.1 GCA_015296065.1 Oscillatoriaceae cyanobacterium M33_DOE_052
CAGATACTCTGACTGGGGTAACGGGACGGGATGTGTTTGCCATTGGTAATGGGACGGGGGGAATGACTTTGGAAATGGCGGATGTGATTACGGATTTTGTGTCTGGTGAGGATGTAATTGATTTAATGCCGCCTTTGGGTTATGATGGGTTAGTTATCTCAGCGGGAACCGAGGCATATCTGGGGGATACGCTGATTCAAAATCGGGTCACGGGTGAGTTTTTGGCTGTGCTGAAGGGTGTGGATGCTTTGAGTGTGAGTGGCACGGATTTTATTTGAGGTTGGTTATTTGTTATTTGTCCTTTGTCCTTTGTCCTTTGTTTATTCATACAAGGGACAAGGGACAAGGGACAAATAAAATAAGGTTTTGAGGAGAAATTATGCTATCATCAGTTAAAGGGTTAATTCTGTCGCCATTGTCTGCTGTTGTGGGGGGATTATTGCTGCCATTGGGGTTGGTTGAGTTGGCGCAAGCGCAGCCGCAGGTGGTGGCGCAAGTAATACCCGCTGCAGATGGGACGGGGACGGTGGTGGAGGTACAGGGGAATAAATATCAGATTACTGGGGGCAGGACTTCTGGTGATGGAGCTAACTTATTCCACAGTCTCCAGGAATTTGGACTCACGCAAGGGCAAATTGCCGATTTTCTGGCAACTCCTAATATCCGCAATATTTTGGGCAGGGTATCGGGGGGCAATGCTTCGATTATTGATGGGTTGATTCAGGTGAGCGGTGGTAATGCTAATCTGTTTTTGATGAACCCGGCGGGGATTGTGTTTGGACCCTCTGCCAGTTTAAATGTCCTGGGTTCGTTTACTGCGACTACGGCGACGGGTATCGGGTTTGATTCGGGGTGGTTTGAGGCGTTTGGCAATAATGATTATGGGGCGTTGGTGGGAAATCCCAACGCTTTTATTTTTAGCATAAGTCAACCAGGAAGTATCATTAATTGGGCTAATTTGACGGTAATAAATGGCGATTTAAATTTAATCGGGGGGACGGTAGTTAATAGTGGGTCTTTGATGGCTCCGGTTGGGGAGATTATGGTGACTGCTGTCCCTGGTAGTCATCTGGTGAGAATTTCTCAACCAGGACATCTGCTGAGTTTAGAGGTTGAGTCCCCTAGTTCTGGGTTTTCTCCGGTTTCCCTACCACAGTTGTTGACTGGGAGCAAGGTTAATCATGCAACTACTGCCACGGTGACTGATGCTGGCGAGGTGATTCTCAGTGGTTCTGGGTTGTCGGTGAGTGATGGGGATGTGGTGGTGGTGTCGGGGTCAGAGCCTGTAATAATTGAGGGTAAAAATGTTAATCTGACTGCCGGTCATAATCTGAGTTTAGTATCAAGTGATATCCGCACGGCTGGGGATATGCAGCTAAATGCGGCGGGGGGAGTGACGGTGAGGGATGGCAGTTTTACTGCTGGCGGTAATCTCTGGATTCAGGGGAATGGAAGTATTGATATTTTGGCGATTCCGGGGGTGAATAGTTATCCTTTCCAATCCGGGGGGGATATTACTTTAGTGAGCGATCGCAATGTTTATGCTGATTCTCACTTTCGTGCAAGAGGCAGTTTCTCGATTCAGAAGCTGGGGGGGGAGGCGGGGACTCTGATTAGTCGGTATGACCCGATTATTAGCGCTGAGGGTAATGTGATTTTTGGGGATTATACGGGGGTGTCGCTGAAGGTGGAGGCGACGGGAAGTATTAACAGTGGTAATATTATAATTACTGGCCCGGATACGACGTTAGGCAGTTCATCAGACCCGGATGCGGCGACGTTGCGCAATAGTCCGGCGGTGATTATTCGTGCTGGGGTGACAAATCTTGGTAGCACTTCTAACCTGCCTCCGGATACTGCGGTTTCCGAGACTTCTTTTGCGATCGTCCCCGGGGTGTTTTCCCCCGGGGAGGTAAGTGAGGCCATTATTGGCACTATCTCCACTCCCGGCGGTCCAGTTATCTTAAACAGTCCTGGGGATATGTTGGTGGATGATATCACCAGTGGCGGCGGTGAAATCAACCTCAGTGCTGGCGGCAATATCAGCGCCAGTAGCTTAAATTCCAGTAACAGCAACGGCAATGGCGGTGCGATTACGATTAATGCTAATGGTAGCATCACTGGGGATATCCTCAATGCCAGTAGTGTTGCTGGCATTGGCGGCAATATCACCCTCAATTCCCCCACAGATATTAACGTCTTATCTATAGATGCCCAAGGTGGGGGTCAAGTCAATATCGCGGCGGGTAATTTCTTTCGTGCTACGGGCACTTTTACCGACAGAAATGGCATCAGTGCCAGCATTGCCACTACCACTAACGCCACAACCGGCGGCGATATTAATATCCGTCATGGTGGTAGTACCACCACTCCTTTTATTATTGGTGATGCCAGCACCAACGGCACCGCCGGAGCCATTACCAGCGGTGGGGAAACTTTGGCGCCATCTTTCCAAGTTCCCGTACCTCCGTCCATCTTCAACCGCAGCAATATCACGATTATTACTGATGCTGTGGAAGCCGAACCAGAACCAGAACCAGAGGCAACTATTCCAGAAGAGATTATCCCCGAACAGCCAGTTATCGCTGAGGAAAATATCATCACCCCCGAACAGCCAGTGACTGCTGAGGAAAATATTATCACCCCAGAGCCAGTTATCGCTGAGGAAAATATTATCACCCCAGAGCCAGTTATCGCTGAGGAAAATATTATCACCCCAGAGCCAGTTATCGCTGAGGAAAATATTATTCCTGAACAGGTGAGTATTGACCCAGATGCTGAGGTAATAGAGAATATCGAGTCTGAAGCTGTCGATGATTTGGTCTTAACCATTATCGAAGAAAATACTGTATTAAGGGATTTACAGACATCAGTCAACATCACCGAGGATATCAACAATCAGATTTTCTTGGCATCTGGAGATACTCACTCAAATATCAAATTCACCCAAATGCCCGATAGCTCTAATGAATTGACTATTGAGCCCAGCATCTTTGCCAATGCGCGGCGGCCATCGCCTGAGTTTCTAGGTTTCTATAGTCAAAATTCAGGGTTGCAGGCGCTGTTAGATTCTTTCAGTAATCAAAAGTCAGAATTTGACGGGATTTTTGCCAATTATCAAGGGGGTGATTTGTTGGCTTTCGATACTCATTTAAATGAAATATTTGATTTGCGTTTTGCTGATGTAAGCGTTGATTCCCTATTGGCGCAAGTGAAAATATTCGATCTAGCTGGGTTGTCCTTTGGGAATAACTTGGCGGGCGATCGGGCGAGTGCTGCTGGTACAAGAGGCAATGGAGCCAACCCCAGTGGGATAAATGCTGGCGGTAATGGTGCGGTTGACATCACTAGCTCTGGTAGGAGTACAGCCATTACAGGTGCTAATGTTGGTATAATTAATGGTGGTGCTGCTGGTACAAGTAGAAGTAATGGTGCTAATGCTGCTAGAACTAATAGTGGTGGTGCCACAGCTAATAGCATTGGTGATGCAGTTGATGGTGGTGGGGGTGGGGATGCAGCTACCGCTGATAATCCTGGGGATAATTCCTCTACCAGCGTTAATGGTGATGAGCCAGCGGATAATATGGCGGCCAGTGATAATATAGAGGAGAGGGTATGGCAAATTGAGGAATCCTACGGCCAAGAGTTTGCAGCGTATCTGGGGGTCAAGCCAAACCTCGATCGCCAAACTGTAGCCACATCTAATTTGCGCAACACCTTAAAATCTTTAAATGCTCAAACCAGCACTCATGCTGCCATCATCTATATGGTAGTGCTACCGGAAGGATTAGAAATTTTGATAGTCACCGGTGAAGGAGTCCCCATCCGTACTATAATTGCTGCCGCCACAGGAGAAACGCTGATCAATCTGATCACGCAGTTGCGCTCTGAAATCACCAATCCGCGCCGGCGCAACAGTGAAAGTTATTTGCCTTTCGCCCAAGAGTTATATAAATTAATGATAGCTCCCATAGAAGCAGCCTTAAAGGAACAGAAAATCGACACTTTGCTGTTTTCTATGGATGCGGGGTTGCGCTCTCTCCCCATTGCCGCCTTGCACGACGGAGAAAAGTTTTTGGCAGAAAAGTACAGTTTGGGGATAATTCCCAGTTTCGCTTTTATCGATGCCAGTTATCGCTCTCTGAAAGATGCCAAATTGCTGGCAATGGGAGCCAGTCAATTCACCAATAACCCTCCCCTCCCCGCCGTTCCGGTAGAGCTAAAAACCATCACCTCGGAGTTGGGGGCTGACAAATTTTACCTCAACCAAGAGTTTACCCGCGCCAATCTTTCCCAGTCCAGAGCTGGAAATTCTGCCCAAATCCTCCACATCGCCACTCACGCAAATTTTCAGCCCGGAGGCTTGGTTAATTCTTATATTCAATTATGGAATGAGCAGCTAACTTTAGACGAGATTCCTGATATGGGATGGGGCAACCCACCTCTGGATTTGTTGGTAATTTCTGCCTGTCGTAGTGCCTTGGGAGACCGAGAGGCGGAGTTAGGTTTAGCCGGTTTGGCGGTAAAAAGTGGCGTGAGAACTGCCATCGCCAGTCTCTGGTTTGTCAGTGATGAGGGTACTTTGGCACTGATGAGCGAATTTTACCGCCAGCTTAAAACTGCACCCACGAAAGCCGAAGCTCTGCGAAGAGCGCAGGTGGCGATGATTCGGGGTGAAATTACGGTGGAAAATGGCACTTTGCGATCGGCAAACCGAGGTGGCGCGATTCAACTACCACCCGAACTGGCTGGGGTGACGAAAGAAAATCTGGGACATCCTTATTATTGGTCAGCTTTTACGGTGATTGGCAGTCCTTGGTAGTCCATTTTTTAGGATGGCTAAAGCTAAATTTGGTCAAACCCCCAAATAAAAATAAACCTCTTGCATCAACCTAAAAAGCCGAGTGGCGTTTTTCAGGGTGGGGTGAGAGGGTCAATTCCTATTTGTGCCCAATCTATATTCATATGAAATCTTTATCAAAGTGCCAATTTCCTAATTATGAAAAAGCCGAACACCGTGTTATAGTAAAAGAATGGGCGATCAAAAAAAGAGGTTATGGTGATGAATATTCAAATCAACAGCAGCTACCAGGGTCAACAAATTGCACATAATCTGGTTAACCGGACGCCAAGACAACTCGTAGTCATCGACCCCCAAGTAGCAGACTACCAACACCTCGCCGCCGGTATCCAACCGGGAGTCGAACTCCTCATCCTCGACCCGAACCGTGACGGGATCAAGCAAATCACCGAATACCTCACTGGTGAGAGGATGGGAAGTGTGGGAAGTGTGGGGAGTGTGGGGAGTAATCTTCCCCCTCTTCCCCCTCTTCCCACACTTCCCCCTCTTCCCCATCCTCCCCATCCTCCCTCCCTCCACCTCATCTCCCACGGCAGTCCTGGCACTCTCTACCTCGGCAACAGTACCCTAGAACTGAATAACCTAGAACAATACCGCCCCCAACTGGAAAAATGGGGGATTACACATCTATATATCTATGGATGTCAAGTCGCCGCCGGTGACGCTGGTGCAGAATTCCTGCAAAAACTATACCAAATCACCCAAACCCAAATCTACGCCAACCCGCACCCCACGGGCAATGCAGCCCTAGGCGGCACCTGGCACCTCCAAAGCCCCCCTTTCAAAGCTATGCGTTACTCACATCTTCTAGAAGCGACAGCCTGTAAGGGTTTGGGGGGATGGACAAAACTTAACTGGGGGCGGGAGTTAGGGGTGGGAGCGCTGTTACCACTGGCTCGGTAGATGGGGGCGACCTCAAGTCAC
>DVDU01000163.1 GCA_015296065.1 Oscillatoriaceae cyanobacterium M33_DOE_052
GGGGGAAGAGGGGGAAGAGGGGGAAGAGGGGGAGGAGGGGGAAGAGGGGGAAGAGGGGGAAGAGGGGGAAGAGGGGGAAGAGCCCACACTCCCCACACTTCCCACACTCCCCACACTTCCCACACTCCCCCCCAGCTCCCCGTCTCCCCTGCTCCCCTGCTCCCCTGCTCCCCTGCTCCTCCCCATCGCCTCTAGGGGGAGATGGGGGCAACTTGTAGCTCTCCGTAGGGGGTGAGGATTGCCTGAAAGCGAGCTATCGGCTCGGTACTTTGGCCCGGGTCTGGGGTGGCTCCGAGGGGTGCATCTGGGGCAAAGGGTGTTTCCTCTAGGTAGTTCGAGGCGGCTTGGTTGCCGAATTCATACTGGACGATCGCCCCATCGCCGTTTACTTCCACATGGAAGACCAAGTTTTCGGTGAATGTGGGGGTTTGCCACCAGTTTTGGTCGATTTGGTCGTATAGCTTCTGGTTCAGCTCTGCGATTTTGGCAGTGTCGGTAATGGTTGGTGATGTGGCTGCTTCTCTTCCCCCCTCTCCCTCCCTGGGAGAGGGGTCGGGGGTGAGGGCACTTGGTGGTTCTGGTGTGTTCTCTGGAATGGTTGTCCCGATCGGAGCCTGATTTTGTAGGGGCGATTCGCGAATCGCCCCTACAGATGTGCTTTGCAATTCCTGAGTTGGTGAAAGCAATTTCTGGGACTTCATCTGGGAAATGGTGTACAGTCCTCCCGCCAATAGCAAAGCTGATGCGGTGGCGGCGAGGGCCATCGCGCCTCGGGACAGGGAGACGGGGAGACGGGGAGACGGGGAGACGGGGAGACGGGGAGATTGTTCAGAGGTCCCCTGGTTCCCTACTACGCCCGTTCCTCCATCTTCATCGTGGGCAAAGCGGCGGAAGAGGAAATCAAGGGCATAGTTGCGGAGTTCGTAGTAACGCGGATCTTCCATGACGCGAGCCCGAACTCGGGGGCGAGGAAATGGGATTTCTAGGACTTCACCAATTTTGGCGGCGGGTCCGTTGGTCATCATTACCAGTTTGTCCGCTAAAAAGAGGGCCTCATCAATGTCATGGGTAATCATCAACACGGTGCAACGATGGTCCCGCCAGATTTGCAGTAGCTCTTCTTGCAATTCTTCTTTGGTGATGGCATCGAGGGCGCCAAAGGGTTCATCAAGAATCAGGACTTGGGGACGAATGGCTAAGGCTCTGGCAATGGCTACCCGCTGTTTCATCCCGCCAGAGAGTTGACCGGGCCGTTTGTGGGCGGCTTCGGTGAGTCCCACCATAGCTAGGTGTTCTTCGGCGATCGCCAATCGCTCTGAGTGAGATTTCTCTGGATACGCGGACTTGACTGCCAGAAGCACATTTTCCAGGGCGGTTTTCCAGGGCAACAGACAATAATTCTGGAATACCATCATCCGATCGGGTCCGGGTTTGGTAATGCGGCGGCTTTGCAGTCGCACTTCTCCCTGGGTGGGTTCGTTGAAACCCGCCACCATATTCAGCAAGGTGGATTTACCACAGCCAGAGTGCCCGATGATGCAGATAAACTCTCCTTCTCCCACGGTGAGGCTCACATCATCGAGAACGGTGTAAGCGGATTTAGCGGTGGGATAGACTTTGGAAACTTTATCGATGACTAAAAACTGCTCGGCTTTGGCGGTTTCGGTTTCTGTCGGGCTGGTTTGGATAGACATAAGTTTTAGTGTGTCATTGGTCAAAAGTATTATCAATTGATAATTGATAATTGATAAGTATCAATTATCAATTATCAATTATCAATTATCAATTATCCATTCACCGATACGGGGTCATCGAGGAAGACCTCTTCTATGCGAATGTCGCGGTGGATGGTGAGGCGTTGCAGGTAACCCACTGGGTCATCGGGGTTGAACACCATACGATCGAACAGTTGAAATGGTTTCCGATCGGGCTCTGCATCAGGCCATCCTAGTTCACGGGAAGCAGCCCCGTACAAATCCACTCGCCGCACCCGCTCCAAAATTTCAATCCAGTTTTTCGGGAATGGAATAATCCCCCAGCGGGCGAGTTGGGTCAAAATCCACAATCCCTCCACCCGCCCAGGGCAGTTAGTCTGGTCGTAGTGGAATTGATGGTAGCGGTTGAGCATCTGGGGCGCTTCGCCATTGCCTCGGTTGTAGGGAGTAGTAAATCCGGGGCTGATTTGAGCGGGAGCCACACCAACATACTGGGGCTGACTGAGCAACTCCAGGATTTCTGGGCGACGGCGGCGATCGTCGCAGTATTCGCAGGCTTCCATCAAGGCTTTAAGTAGGGCAATGTGGGTTTCCGGGTATTGGTTCGCCCAATCTTCGCGCACCCCCAAGACTTTTTCTGGATGTCCCGGCCAGATGTCCAGGTCATTGGCAATGACAAACCCCAATCCTTCCGCAATCGCCCGGGAATTCCAGGGTTCTCCGGCGCAGTAGCCATCGATTTTGCCGGAGGCGAGGGCGGCGGTCATTTCCGGCGGCGGTACAACCACCAATTTCACGTCTAAATCCGGGTCAATCCCACCAGAGGCGAGCCAGTAGCGCAGAAGCAGGTTGTGCATCGAGGCTTGGTTGACGACACCGAGGGTGATTACTCGGTCAGGCGTTTGGTCGATCGCAGTTTTCAAGTCCCCCAGACTGCGCACACCTTGGTCATACAAACCCTTGCTCAGGGTAATTGCATTGCCATTCCGGGATAGGACCATTGCCGTAATGACAGGAATCGAAGGTTGGTTGCCAATACCACAGGTCATCCATAGGGGCATAGCAGCAGCCATTTGGGCTGCATCCAAACGTTTATCAGCGATACCAGAGGCGATCGCGCCCCAATTTGATTCCCGAATCAGGTTCACTTCCAAGCCATGTTTGTCAAAAAAGCCGCGCTCTTGGGCAACTACCAAGGGAGCAGCGTCCGTCACAGGGAGGAAACCGATATTTAAAGTAGTTTTCTCTAAACCAAGATGAGCCACGGAGCCAGCAACCAAGCGCTGCGCCTTGCGTTTTTTGTCCCGCTTTTGCTGATTGAGGAAATTAATAATTTCATTGCGCAAGCCGTAGTAGCTGGGATGATTCACTACTTCCATCCGTTCCCGGGGACGGGGGATGGGCACTTCTAAAATTTGGCCGATATGAGATTCTGGCCCATTGGTCAACATCACGATGCGATCGGATAACAGCAGCGCCTCATCCACATCATGCGTCACCATCACCGCCGTCACCTGGCTTTCTTCGCAAATTTGCATCAATTTTTCCTGCAAGCCCCCCCGCGTCAGAGCGTCCAACGCCCCAAACGGTTCATCAAGCAGCAGCACTTTTGGGCGAATGGCGAGAGCCCGGGCGATGGCGACTCGCTGTTTCATCCCCCCCGATAATTCACCGGGACGTTTGTCAGCGGCTGGACGCAATCCCACCATATCCAGATGGTGTTCAATAATTCCCCGGCGTTCGCCTTTGGGCTTATCCCGCAACACCCGATTTACTGCCAAGGCAATATTCTGGCGCACTGTCAGCCAAGGTAGTAGGGAGTAGTTTTGAAACACTACCATCCGCTCTGGGCTGGGCTCTGTTACTTCTCGCCCCTCCAGAATCACCCCGCCTTTACTGGCTACATCCAAACCGGCGATCGTATTCAGTAGGGTAGATTTGCCACAGCCTGAATGTCCAATTAATGAAATAAATTCTCCCTTTTTAATTTTCAGCTCAATATTCTTCAGCGCTACATAGCTACCGCCGTTAGGCAGGTCAAATACTTTCTCAACGTGGTCAATTTCTAAAAAAATTGTCATTTGTTATTTGTCCTTAATCCTTACATCTGGCCAATAGGGTTGTGGTTTTGGCTTCAGCCTTCCGGAGGGTTGTGGTTTTGGCTTCAGCCCTCTTAAACTTAGATTTTTTTGGGCTAAAGCCCAACTACAAACCTATTCCGGAGGGCTAAAGCCCAACTACAAACCACATGAGGGCTAAAGCCAAAACCACGAACCGAAGATATGGGCTGATGTTTTATTTCCGTTCCGCCGGTACACACATAGAAGCAATGTAGGATACCAGTCGGTCTAGTAACAACCCCACAACTCCCACATAAACCAATGCCACAATGATTTGACTGATGAGAGAATTGTTATAAGCATCCCAAATAAAGAAGCCAATACCCACGCCACCAACCAGCATTTCTGCCGCCACAATCGCCAACCAAGAAAGGCCAATCCCAATCCTTAATCCCGTGAAAATATAGGGAATTGTCGCCGGAAAAACGATATTAACAAAATATTCAAATCCCGAAAGTTGTAAAACCTTGGCCACGTTCCGGTAGTCTTGTGGTAGCTGCTGCACACCCACAGTGGTATTGATAATGATTGGCCAAACCGCAGTAATAAATATCACAAAAATTGCCGATGGATTGCTTTGTTGAAAAGCCGCCAGAGAAATTGGCAACCAGGCTAGGGGTGGAATAGTCCGCAAAACTTGGAATATCGGATCAACGGCTTCATATACAGCTTTGTTAATGCCAATTACAATCCCTAACGTAATTCCCACCACAGTGGAGAGGGAAAAGCCGATAGCCACCCGCTGCAAACTGGCAAAGATTTGCAAGGCTAACCCTTTATCTGTACCGCCATTGTCAAAAAAGGGATTGATGATATAAGGATTCCAAGTATCAGCAATTACCTGCATGGGACCCGGCAAACCTTTGGAACCGGGAGGGCAAAGAATTTGCCAGATTACCATTAGCACAATTAGGGCAATCAGGGGACGGATAAAATTTTTGGAGTTTTTTTGAAAAGTTTTCCGCATTTGATATGGTAAAAACCCTGGCATAGAGGCACGTCTGTTAATGGCGGTCATATGTTTTCTAGTGATTTGATGGATGGTTGGTTATTTGTCCTTTGTCCTTTGTTATTTGTCTGCCAGAAACCGGGTTTCTGAGATAATCTTCGTTTCTTACCCGATATTTGGTTAAGAAACCCGGTTTCTACCCAAGGGACAATTACATTTTCTTAATGGCCAAAGATTTTAAGTAAACATCTGGTTTGTCGGGGTCAAATTTGACGCCATCAAAGAAGGTTTCGATGCCGCGAGAACTACTGGGGGGAATTTGGGCAGCGGGCACTCCGAGACTGGTGGCGGCTTCTTTCCATAAGTCTTCCCGGTTGACTTTATCCACCAGTTCCTTAATGTTGGTGTCAGCGGGAATATTGCCCCAGCGAATATTTTCTGTTAAAAACCAGAGGTCGTGACTCTTGTATGGATAGGAGGCGTTATCTGCCCAGAATTTCATCAGGAGGGGGCTGTTTTGTACCACCGGGCGACCGTCGCCATAGTCGATATTGCCTTTGGCGCGTTCGATAATATCTGTAGCGGGGACTTTAAACCACTTGGCCTGAGAGAGAATTTGGCACATTTCGTCTTTATTGGCCATGTTTTCGCACCACTGCTGGGCTTCTTGTACGGCCATTAAGATGGCTTTTGCGGCTTTGGGATGTTTATCCACCCAGTCCGATCGCATCGCTAGCGCTTTTTCGGGGTGGTCTTTCCACAGTTCCCCAGTCACTAAAGCAGTATAACCCTGCCCTTGGTTCACCAGTTGCGCATTCCACGGCTCCCCGACGCAGAAACTTTCCATATTGCCAGTTTTCATATTCGCCACCATTTGCGGCGGCGGAATGGGCACCACGGAAACATCTTGGTCTGGGACAATACCACCGGCGGCGAGCCAGTAGCGCATCCAGAGGTCGTGAGTGCCTCCGGGAAAGGTTATTGCTGCTTTCAAATCGCTTTTGCCTGCGGCTTTGGCTTTGGCAAAAGCGTCTTTCAATCCTTTGCTATCCAGACCAACTTTGAATTCTTTGTAACTATTGGCAATGGAAATGGCCTGACCGTTGGTGTTTAACCTGGCCAAAATGTACATCGGTAAGGGTTGCTTGTTTTTGGTTTGACCCAAAGACATGAAGTAAGGCATGGGAGTGAGGATATGTGCCCCATCAATGCCACCGCCTTGAGAGCCGATTTCTAAGTTATCCCTAGTCACTGGCCAAGAGGCTTGTTTTAGCACTTCTACTCCGGTCATGCCGTATTTGTCAAACAAGCCTTTTTCTTTGGCAATAATCAGGGGGGCAGAATCTGTTAAGGCGATAAATCCTAATTTGGCTGTGGTGACTTCTGGTGCATCAGCGGCGTTGACATTCACCGCTGGGGTGGCGGTGGAATTGTTTGTGGTGGCTGTGTCTGTGGGGCCAGTGCTGCAGCCATGAGCGAGAAGAGTAGCAGCGGTAGCAGCTCCAGCGGTGAGGATGAATTTGCGGCGGGAAAATTGTGTCATTGGTTATTAGTCCTTTGTCCTTTGTCATTTCTCCCCTTTCTCCCCCCCTCCCCTAACGGAACGGGAGGGAGAAAGGGGTTGGGGGATAGAGGGGATTGATACTACGCATCAATCACTACTCTGCCTATGGGGCGAGCGGAACAGGCCAAAATGTAGCCTCCTTGACGATCGCTCTCATCGAGAGCTTGGGGACTGTTATCATATTCCACTTGCCCTTCGATGAGTTTTTGTTTGCAAGTGCCGCAGGTGCCTGCTAAGCAACTGCTGGGCAATTCAATGCCAGATTTAGCCACAATTTCCAGAATGGAATCGGCACTAGAGCCGGTGATTTCTTTACCGGACTTAGCCAGGACAACCACAACAGTGGTGCCTATCTCTGGCTGGGCAATATGATGTCCGTTGTTGTTGGCACTTTGAGGAACCTCCTGTGGTGTGTCTGCTAACAGAACGCCACTTTTGAGCTTGGCGCCAAACTGCTCGATGAGAATATCTCGGAGTAACGGCTTGAGGTCTTCGCAGGGAATGCCTTTTTGAACACAGGTGCCTAAGTGGGCGTCTTTGCCGACTTTGCCGCCGAGATAGAGGTCCACGCCTTCCACGGATTTACCGTTTTTGCGGGTTTTGGTGCCCATTAAGCCGATATCGGCTACTTGGGGTTGACCGCAGGAGTTGGGGCAGCCGGTCCAGTGGATGCGCACGGGGCGATCGAGTTCCACAACGTCTTCGAGTTCTTTGATTAAGGCAACAGCGCGGTTTTTGGTTTCTATGAGGGCGAAATTACAGAATTGAGCGCCGGTGCAGGAGATGAGTCCTTTGGTGAGGGGTGCGGGTGTGGGGGAAAACTTTTGCAGTAGGGGTTCGTGCAAAAATGCGGGCAGCCGATCGTCTGCAATATGGCTCACAATCACATTTTGCTCTACCGTCAGCCGGATTTCGCCGGTCCCATATACTTCGGCGAGGCGGGCAAGTTCGAGCATATCGTCACTGTAAAGCCGTCCGACGGGTATGTGCAAACCGGCGTAGCTGAAGCCTGTTTGTTTTTGGGGATAAATGCCCAGATGGTCCCGCTTTTCCCAGTCGATTTCATCTTTGGCGGCAGCAGTGGCTAGGGGCCGTCCGAGCAGTTTTTCTACTTCGGTGCGGAATTGCTCGATCCCCAGCTCGTCGATGAGCCACATCAGGCGGGCTTTTTGCCGGTTGACTCGCAAACCTTTGTCGCGATACAGCCTTAAAATCGCTAAGCACAAATCTACTACTTCGTCATTTGCTGGCACCCAGGCATTGAGGGGGATGGCGGCTTCGCAGCGTTTGGCGGAGAAAAAGCCTCCTACTACGACGTTGAAGCCTAGCTGTCCCCCGACGCCATCTTTATAGGCGGGAACGAAGGCAATATCGTTGATTTCGGCATGGACTGAGTTATCTCTACCGCCTTCGATCGCGATATTGAACTTACGCGGCAGGTTGGTAAACTCGGAGTTGCCTTCACCGCGATTCGTAATCGCATCCTGCACTTTTTGCACGAGGGGGCGGGTGTCGATGAGTTCGGCAGCGTCGATTCCCGCTACTGGGGACCCGGTGATGTTGCGCACGTTGTCCATCCCGGACTGCACGCTGGTCATCCCCACTGCTTTGAGCCGCCGGAAGATGTCTGGGATATCTTCGATGCGGATGCCTCGCAGTTGTAGGTTTTGGCGGGTAGTGATATCGGCGTTGCCATCTTCGCCGTAACGTTGGACTATGGCTCCTAGTACCCGCATTTGTTCGCTGGTGATGATGCCGTGGGGTATGCGCATCCGCATCATAAATTTCCCCGGCGTCACAGGGCGAAAAAATACTCCTAACCACTTGAGGCGGTAGTCTCTATCTGTTTCGTCGATGGCTTCCCAACCAATCTGCGCGAAATAATCTAGCTCTTCTTTGACTTTTAGTCCATCTTTTTCGGCTTTAATTTTTTCAAATTTATTTAATGTTGCTGCTTGCTTTTCTGCTGCAATGGTCATATGCTTTACCTCTGGTGAAAGCCCTTTGGCTTATTGAGCCGGGGGGAATAAATGTCTCTCTGTAATATTTTGCTTCATTGTTTAGTAGTGGTTTGGGCTCTAAACCACTGCTACCGAAACTCTAGGAAAGGCAGTTACATCCCTAACTCCCCACCTACAATATCTCCCATTTTTGGAAAATTCAGTAGCTGCATTCTCTGGCGTCAGGAGCTGGTGAACCCAAACCCCTACTTGGTCAATATTGGTTCGGTTTTAGCCGTTTTTTTTACCAATTTGATTGCCCCTGCAGCTTTTCTATAGGCGGGTATTTGTTACGGCTAATTTATGCTTCCTCAACCGGAATATTTGTATATTATGTTACATAATATTAAAATTTTTGTAATAAGTGCATATTTTAAATGCAATTATTGCATTTTGATGATAATAGCGGAGATGGGGAGACGCGGTTCGGCTTCGCCCTTCGACTTCGCTCAGGGCAAGCTCACCGACCGGGGAGACGCGGTTCCGCTTCGCTCACCGACCGGGGAGACTGGGAGACGGGGAGATGGGGAGACTGGGAGACTGGGAGACGGGGAGACTGGGAGGAGGGGGA
>DVDU01000066.1 GCA_015296065.1 Oscillatoriaceae cyanobacterium M33_DOE_052
GGGGGAAGAGGGGGAAGAGGGGGAAGAGGGGGAGGAGGGGGAAGAGGGGGAAGAGGGGGAAGAGGGGGAAGAGGGGGAAGAGCCCACACTCCCCACACTTCCCACACTCCCCACACTTCCCACACTCCCCCCCAGCTCCCCAGCTCCCCAGCTCCCCAGCTCCCCTGCTCCTCTGCTCCGGTTATGATTCTGTGACTTTTTTCTAAAAAAAAGAGGGTGAAAATAACTGGGTGGGGAGAGAACGTGGGATTGTAGGGTAGGGGCACGGCAAGAATAGCCCCTACTGGCGGGGAGGCTCGGAGGTGACTGTAGCGCATTAAGGGCTGTAGCCCCGATCGTCTCCAAAGCCTTCTCTGGTGGGCGGCGCCGTCGCCTGAAGGCGTAGGCTTCGCCGACCTACGGTTCGCACCAGGGAGATTAGCACCCATAAAGAAGGCTCAAGCCCAACTACATAGAAATAGATTGGGAGCTGTAGCCTCAAGGAAAAAAAGAACTTATGGTACAACTGACACCGAATTCGAGTTTTAGCGTGACGATTCGCCTGCAACTACCTAACCGAGCGGGGATGCTGGCGCAGGTAACAAGTGCGATCGGCGCCGTGGGGGGCAACCTCGGGCAAATCGACTTGGTAGAGCAAACTCGTAAATCGATAATCCGAAATCTGACAGTAGATTGCGCGAGTAGCGAACACGCGGAGCAAATCACCCAAGCGGTAAAAGCGATCGCTGATGTGAAAGTCCTGGAGATATACGATCGCACCTTCAATCTCCATCGCGGCGGCAAAATCCGCATGGAGAACAAAATTGAACTAAAAACCCAAGGGGACTTGGCGATGGCGTACACCCCCGGAGTGGGGCGAATTTGCATGGAAATCGCCAATAACCCCCAGCAGATTTACAACCTCACCATCAAACAGAATATGGTTGCCATTGTCACGGACGGTTCTGCAGTCCTAGGACTGGGCAACCTCGGACCAGGGGGAGCCTTACCGGTAATGGAAGGCAAAGCGATGCTGTTTAAAACCTTTGCTGGGGTAGATGCTTTTCCCATCTGCTTGGCGACCCAAGACACGGAAGAAATCATCAAAACTGTCAAATATATCGCTCCGGTTTTCGGCGGCATCAATTTAGAAGATATCAGCGCCCCTCGGTGTTTTGAAATCGAAGCCCGCCTGCGCCAGGAATTAGATATTCCGGTGTTTCACGATGACCAACATGGCACGGCGATTGTGACTTTGGCGGCTCTGATTAATGCGCTGAAAGTGGTAAATAAAGCCATTGAAAATGTGCGGATCGTCTTTAATGGTGCTGGTGCGGCGGGGGTGGCAGTGGCCCGCTTGCTACGTAAAGGTGGCGTCCGCTACATCTCGATGTGTGATTCTAAGGGGCTGCTGTCGTTCGATCGCCCGGACTTGACGGAAGAAAAACGGGAATTCGCGGTGGAGAAAGGGGGTTCTCTGGCTGATGCTTTGGTGGGAGCGGATGTGTTTATCGGTCTGAGCGTCCCTGGGGTGCTGACGCCGGAAATGGTACGATCGATGGCACCCAACCCGATCGTGTTCGCTATGTCCAATCCCATCCCAGAAATTCAGCCCGAGCTGGTAGTTGATGATGTAGCCGTAATTGCTACCGGTCGCAGTGACTACCCCAACCAAATTAACAATGTGCTGGCATTTCCCGGCATTTTTCGCGGGGCTTTGGACTGTCGGGCAAAAACCATCACTCAGACGATGTATCTGGAAGCGGCCCAGGCGATCGCGGCTTTGGTCAAACCCAGCGACCTCGATCGGGAGAACATTATCCCCTCGGTGTTCGACGAGCGCGTAGTTACTGCCGTTTCCGCCGCTGTGCAGCAAGCAGCCCGTAAAGAAGGCATCGCCGGGGTTTAAAATTAACCCAAAGGGGACGGGGTGACGGGGTGACGGGGAGAGGGGGAGACGGGGAGGGGTGGGAAGATGGGGAAGATGGGGAAGATGGGGAAGATTACTCCCCACACTTCCCACACTTCCCACACTTCCCACACTCCCCACACTTCCCACACTTCCCACA
>DVDU01000061.1 GCA_015296065.1 Oscillatoriaceae cyanobacterium M33_DOE_052
CCCTGAAACAACGAATGATGAACCCAACACCCCCATCTCCACCTCCCCCACCTCCCCCCATCCTCTTATCCGTGAGAGCAGAATCTCCCGATCCGATTTGGCGCTTTGTGCGACGCTATCCCGGTATCACGATCCTAGGGGCAATTCTGCTGTGTCTGGCGGTGATTCCGACAATGGTATGGTGGTATCAATCATCGGTAGAAAAACGGGAAAGCGATCGGTTTCGACAGGAACAGGAACACCAGAAATTGATGGCTTTAACCGGCAAATTTGCCCGGGACGATCGCGAGGGCGCCATCCTTAGCCTGGGTAGCCTCAATCACCCCAAGACAAATATTAAATTACTGGCGAATTTGCTCGCCATAGAAACCGAACCCACTCGCATCGAAGCCATTGGGCAGGCATTAGTCAGCGCCGGACCCGAAGCCATGCCAGAGCTGAGACAATTAAATCAAGCCTTGAAGACAGATTTAGATGCCCTGGGATTTGGTAACAACGCCGCCATGCAGCAAGCTATGACATTAAAACTCATGGCATCTCAACGTAGTATCGCCAAACTGTTGCGGTTGTATAGTCCAGGGATATCTGGCATCAATTTGGGTGGTACGGACTTAGGACAAACCGGAGGCGGCCAGTTCACTTTAGTGCTGGAAAAACTCCCACTGGCAGGGGTGCAATTGCGCTTGGCAAGGCTCACTAAAGCGAGATTAGCTTTCAGCCAGTTTAGTGGCGCTGGTGCCGATGGGCGCTGGAACACGGGCGATGACCAAATCGGCGACTTGACCGGGGCTGACCTTACAGAAGCCGACTTGAGGGGAACATTTCTCAACCTGAGTATGGCGGCTGAAACTAACTTTACTCGCGCTAATTTGAATCAAGCCAACTTGTTTGGTGCCCGCCTCCAAACTGCCAATTTCAGCAGTACCCAGCTCGTTGGTGCTGACTTGCGCTCCGCTAACCTGAATAATGCCAACTTCATCGGCGCCAACTTGGGGGAAGCGAAGCTCGATCGGGCTGACCTGACTAACGCTAGCCTTAACCAAACTATCGCCGAATCCGCCAGTTTCAGCGGCGCTAACTTGGCTAACGCTTCGGCGATCGGCGCCAGTCTCGTCATGGCTAATTTCCCACAAGCGAATCTCGAAGGCGCTAACCTCAGCAGTGCCGACCTAAGTAATGCTAACTTAGACGGCGCCCGCCTGCAAAATGGGAACTGGCGACAGACCAATCTCACCGGCGCCTCTATGCGCGGTGCAGTGGTTCACAATGCCGATTTCGAGGGTGTGGTGTTCGTTCCTCCTCAGCCGAAAGCCACAGATGGTTTTATCCAAAAGACTGCGCCAACCGGGGCAACCGGCTTGTTTCAGGGCACCGATTTTGCTCTTGTGAGAAACTTAGATCCTAAGCAGATAGCTTTTATCTGCGCCCAAGGCGGTCTCCACCCAAGCTGTCCGCCAACAACACAGATATCCCCCTCCCCTACAGACGTTTCGCCGCAGAGCCCAGGAACCAAGAAATCATCCGGCGCAAATTGACGATTTGTCTGTGCTAGGATACGGGCGATGGCAGGGCGATGGCGTCGCCAGAAAACCGGTTTCTTCTACAAACATTCAGTCTATGTTGCGATAGTAGGCGTGAGGAGTGAATTCAATGCAAAATTTAGCAAATTTACTGTGTCATCTGGGGGTAGGAAGCAAGCTAAGTGCGGCGTCAGCATTATTGGTCTGCGGCTTAGCAGCCAGTATTCTGCCTCAAAAACCACTCAATGCCCAAGCTGCTTACGGCTCTTATATCGGTGTGGGCGGCTCTTTTGGCTTGACAGAGGCTAGGGGAGAAGATACTGTTGACGGTGTGGTGATCGCCGCCCGCTACAAGTTTTTGCGTTTGCCAGTGTCCCTGCGGGCTCAGGGTTTGATTGGCGGGGATGGCAGTGCTTTTGTGCCCACGATTTCTTATGATTTGCCCGTCACATGGCAAGCGGATGTTTATTTGGGAGCTGGGGGGGCGTTTGTCACTGGGGATACACCGGTGGGCGATCGCAACAGTTTCGCCATTCAACCCGGTATCGATTATGCCATCCCCAATAGTTCCTTAGTCGTCTTCGGCAATGCGATTATCGCTTTCGACGCCTACCGCCGTGATGACAAAA
The DNA here is from genome assembly GCA_015296065.1 of Oscillatoriaceae cyanobacterium M33_DOE_052. Classification (GTDB taxonomy): domain Bacteria; phylum Cyanobacteriota; class Cyanobacteriia; order Cyanobacteriales; family Laspinemataceae; genus Koinonema. The sequence continues at coordinate 2,150 of DVDU01000061.1, forward strand.
CTGCCGTTTCTCTCCAAGGAGGCATCGGTTTACAATTTTAATTGATAATTAATAATTGATAATTGATAATTGTCAATTATTAATTATCAATTATCAATTGTCAATTATCAATTATTAATGACGATGAACTAAAGTTGCAGTGGCTTGGTCTGTGGGCACCAATAATAGCTCTGAGATATTCACATGAGGCGGTCTGGTGACGACAAATAAAACCACATCCGCCACATCCGCAGCAGTAAGGGGGGTGAGGTTTTCATACACTTTACCGGCGCGCTGTTCATCGCCGTGAAACCGCACAATGCTGAATTCAGTTTCTACTAATCCCGGTTGAATGTCGGTAACGCGCACTGGTGTGCCTAATAAATCTTGTTTTAAACCTTCAGAAATTGCTCGCACGGCGGCTTTAGAAGCGCAGTAAACATTACCGCCGGGATAGGCAGCGCGCCCTGCGATCGAGCCAATATTCACCACATGACCTTGACCCCTTGCCACCATCCCCGGGACAATCGTCCTGGTGACGTAAAGCAACCCCTTAACATTAGCATCAATCATTTCCTCCCAATCATCAATACTGCCCTCATGGAGTTTAGATAAACCCCGACTGAGACCAGCATTATTCACTAAAATATCCACAGCTTGCCAAGCTAAAGGCAAATTTGATAACTCAGAGATGACCGACTCTCTGGCGCGCACATCAAAGGTTAGTAACAGCGTCTCTGTGTGAAACTGCTCTTGTAATTCTGCGGCCAACTGCTGCAACCGTTCTTGACGGCGAGCGGTTAAAATTAACTTAGCACCATTCGCAGCGAAAGCGCGGGCAGTGGCGGCGCCAATTCCCGAACTAGCACCCGTTACTAACGCAATTTTATCCTTCAGGGAAATCATGTTTGTCCTTTGTCCTTTGTCCTTTGTCCTTTGTTCTTTCTGCTGCAATGACAATTTACAGCTTTTGCAATTCGGCTGTAACTTTTTCTACTTCTGAGACGAGCTGGGGGAGCATGTCACTAGCACCAGCAACAGTGCGAGAGCGCCCGATCGTTTCCAGATGTTTGCAGATTTGGGCGAGATGGAGGGCACCAAAAGTGGCACTGGTAGATTTCAGAGAGTGAGCCGCCAGCTCCAGAGCCGCCGCATTCCCATTCTCAACAGCAGTTTGGATGTCTTGCAAGAGCTGCTGGGCATCTTCCAAGAAGACAGAGATAGTCTCCGCGATCGCCTCCTGGTCATCCTCCCCTAACATTCGCAGCAAAGCCTGAAACGCCGCAACATCTAAGACGGGGGGATGGGGAGACGGGGAAACGGGGAGATGGGGAGACTGGGAGACGGGGAGACGGGGAAGAGGGGGAGGGGTGGGAAGAGGGGGAAGAGGGGGAAGATTACTCCCCACACTCCCCACACTCCCCACACTCCCCACACTCCCCTGGTCCCCCAGAGACACACATTTGCTCAGCACCTCTTCGAGCATTTCCAGGCGAATTGGTTTGCTGATATAATCATCCATGCCAGCAGCCAAACACATCTCTCGATCTCCTTGCATGGCATTAGCGGTCATGGCAATAATCTGGGGGCGCCGAGTGCCAAACTCCTGAAAAATGCGGCGCGTTGCCTCAAAGCCGTCCATCTCAGGCATCTGCACATCCATCAATACCAGATCAAAAGGCTGGCGATGCAGTCCATCTAGCACCTCCAAACCATTACTCGCCACCTCTGCACGACACCCAAGACGCTCCAGCATTCGCAAAGCCACTTTTTGATTAACCGGATTATCTTCCGCCAGCAATATTTTGAGTTTAGAATAATCTGCCGCCGGGAAAGAGCTTCCGGGCGCTTGACCGATCGTCCCTACAACATGAACCGGCTGGACTACCCGAGGTTGACTACTGAGAACCCCCACCAGAACATCATGTAACTGGGATTGCTTAATTGGTTTACTCAAAAAAGCAGCAAAGTTAAGATCAGAAAGCTCTTTTGGCTGCCCACCAATAGAAGTGAGCATCACCAGAGGTAACTTATCCCCTAGGGTTGAGGAAAAATCGGGCAGTTGGCGAATTGCCCTGGCTAACTCAATCCCATCCATTTCTGGCATTTGCATATCCAGAATCGCTAAATCAAATTCCGCCCCAGAGCGCAGCCATTCCAAAGCCTCCGCACCAGAAACCGCAGCCCGAGGCAGCATCCCCCAAGACTGGGCTTGGAAAGTGAGGATTTTCCGGTTAGCGGCATTATCATCCACAATTAACAACCGCTTACCGAGCAGTTGTGGCAATTCCCCATCTAGTTCCGGAATCAGAGCGCCTTCAACTGCGGTAGCTTCCACAGTAAAGTAAAAAGTCGCGCCCGGTATGGCCGATCCCTTGTGGCGGGGCATTTGCCATCCCTCTGGGGGTTCCCCAGCCACAGCAGAACCGCTCACCACCCACATCGTTCCGCCCATGAGTTCGCTCAGGCGCTTGCTGATAGCTAAACCCAAACCCGTACCGCCGTATTTGCGCGTCGTGGAAGAATCAACCTGGCTGAAGGACTTAAACAGGCGATTCATCCGCTCTGGGGGGATACCAATGCCAGTATCTTTAACGGCGATTTGAATTTGATTGGGATGTTTCGCCACCACTTCCACCACCACTTCCCCAGTTTCGGTAAACTTCACGGCATTACTGAGGAGATTTACCAAAACTTGCCGCAACCGGGTGACATCGCCAGATATGTGAGCGGGCACATCTGAGTGAATCAAATAAGCCAACTCCACCCCCTTTTGTGCTGCTTTTGAGGCCAGCAAATCCAAAGATTCCTCAATGCAAGTGCGCAGGTGAAATGGCTGCACCTCTAATTCCAACTTGCCAGACTCAATTTTGGAGAAGTCGAGGATATCGTTAATTAAGGTCAGCAAGGCATCGCCGCTGGTGCGGATGGTTTCCACAAAATCCCGCTGCATCGGGTTAAGGGGGGTATCGAGCAGCAAACCGGTCATACCAATAACCGCATTCATGGGGGTTCTAATTTCATGGCTCATCGTGGCTAAGAAATCGCTCTTGGCGCGGTTGGCAGCTTCAGCGGCACTTCGGGCTTCTTCTTGGGCTTCGCGAGCCCGAGTTTCTTGGGCAAGGAGTTGGGCTTGGGCGAGGGCGATACCCACTTGGGCGGCGACGGCTTCGAGTAGTTCGATTTCATCTTGTGTCCAGCGGCGTTTCCGGTGGCACTGGTGCAGTCCAATAACGCCATTAGGCACCCCCTGGTAGGAAGTTCGGATCGCCAGCATCGATTTCAGACTAGCCTGAGATGCAGCCCCTGCAACCGGTTTTAGGAGGGGGTCAGTATATATATCATCAGTGGCGATGGCATTATCCCCCCGCAGCAGTGCCTCCATATGAGGATTACCATCTACGGGCACATCTAAATCAAATATCGACTGAGTACCGGAATGCAGATACTCTGCTACTATGGGCACTTTCCGATCTGGCTCTGTTAAGTAAGTGTGAATCAGGCAGCGATCGACCCCAAAAGCCTCACCAATTTGAACCGCTGCGGTGCGGAAAATTTCGGCTGCATCCAGACTTTGGCGGATTTCCTGGGTAATTCGACTCAATAGCAAACTGCGGGCAAATTGGTACTCCAGAGCCGATCGAGCCTCCTCTCGCTCGATTTCTCCCCCCACCCACTGCGCCATGAGTTGCAATAGTTGCCGGTCTTTGGCCTCGAGTTTGCGCGTGCGAGGCGATCGGGAAGCAAATCCCACTGTACCCCAAGCCGAGCCACCCACCATCACCCGACCACCGATGTAAGATTGTAGCTGCCTGCGAGTCAAAGCCGGATGATTTTGCCATAAGGAGGGCGAACCATCAGGTAGGGGGAGCCCAGCCGCGTTAATACACAAGGGTTCCGCCTGATTGAATGCTGCCTCGTCGTACAACATCTGCAGGGCAAAAGCATCCCCCTGAAGAATCTTAAACGGTTCTGATGGGAAGCAGGCGGCGATGACTTCATAGCGATCGTCCACAATATGGCCCACAGTCCCAATCTCCATATGGAACCGACGACAGCCCATTTCCAGCATCCGTTCTAATTTTTGTCCAAAGTCCAAGGTCTTTCGTCCTTGGTCATTTGTCATTTGTCCTTGGTCATTTGTCCAAAGTCCTTTGGTAACAAGTGACAAGTGACTAGGGACGAGGGACGAGTGACTAGGGACGATCGTGCATTCGTACAATTCCCGAATCCCCGCTTCTCGGTCTTGCAGCTCCGCCAACAAGCGGGCTTTTTCTGTCTCAGCTTGTACCAGGTCTGTAATATCTCTGGCAATACCCATAAAGCCAGTAATCTGATTTTCGGCGTCTCGCAGTGCTGTAATTGACAGCAGCACCGGGAAGCGGCTACCATCAGCGCGGATATAAGACCACCGGCGTTCTTCCACCTCCCCCCGTCGGGCCTTGGTTACAAATACCTCAAATCCGGGCTCAATGGTCTCCCCTAACTCTTCTGAGAGTTCTTGGGCTCGCTGTACCACCTCGGAGAGGTCGTGAATCATCGCCGGAGTGGTTTTGTCGATGACATCAGCCGCGCTATATCCGAGCAGTCGCTCGGCGGCTTTATTAAAAGTGCGGATGATGCCGTCAGGGGTGGCGGAAATAATTGTGTAATTGGCGCTGTCTAAAATCGCCTTTTGCAAAGTGCTGATTTCTTGTAAATTGGCGATTAGCTCGGCGCGATGACTGGCAGCTTCTTTGATATAAGTGATATCGTGGGCCACAGCATAAATCGTGTTTTCTTCCGGGAAAGATGCCGAATTCCACACCAACCATTTATAAGAACCATCGCGACAACGGTAGCGATTTTCAAATGCAATAACTGCCTGTCCTGCTGCCAGTTTTCCAGCAGTAGCGAGGGTAGATTCCAGGTCTTCATGATGCACGAAATCGAGAAAAGGTTTGGCTAACAGCTCTTCTTTGGTATAGCCCAATGTGCTTTCCCAAGCGGGGTTTATTTGCTTGAAATAACCGTCAAACCCCGCCACACATAGCATCTCTAAAGAGAGTTGAAAAAATCTTTCTTGCTCCTGCTGTAACCGGGATTGTTCGGTGATGTCCCGATTCACCCCGATGGTGCCCACGATTTCCCCGGCTTCATCTCGCAGGGGCAAAACTAATTTTTCACAGAAGCATTGGCTACCATCTTGGCGAACAAAGGTAACTTTGCCCATCCAGCGGCCATGAGTTAGCACTGTGGCGAGAATTTGCTGAGTTAAAACCAAATTTTCTGGCTCTAGCAACATATCGATATTCTGGCCAACGGCGGCGGCTTTGGTGTAACCTAAGATGCGCTCCGCGCCACCGTTCCAGTCCCATATTATGCCGGTGACATCGGTAATGATGACGCCATCGTAAAGGTTTTCAAATGCTAGCGCCTGACGCCGCAAGGTGGCTTCGGCTTGTTTGCGTTCTGTGATGTCGTTGGTGGCAACTACCATGCGCACAGCTACGCCAGCATCATTCCACTGCGCCACGCCTCGATCGGACACCACCTTGGCGCTGCCATCAGCGCACTGGATGCGGTACTCCACCATATAGCGATTGGTTTTGTGGTTCAAATGGTCTTGAATTGCCCCCATCACATTTTCCCAATCTTCCGGGTGGATGTGTTTTGTCCATGTTTCTAATTCCCCACTCCCCTCCTGTGGCGATAACCCGACAATCTCATGCCAGCGATCGGAGAAAAACACCGTATCACTTTGCATATCCCAATCCCAAATCCCATCATTCGCCCCTTGTACTGCCAAATGCCAGCGAGCTTCGCTATTGCGCCAAGCAGTTTCCGCCTCTATCCTCTCCGTGATATCAGTAGCCACGCCAATAATGCCAGTAATTACCCCTCCCTCCTCTACAGGGGTAATGCGGTTATCATAAAACCGACCATTGATTTGGGCGAGCCACCCCGCCGCCTCACCCAGCAAGCATTTTTCGATTTGGTTTGTGATGTCTGGATTGTCTGGGTAAGTGCTATCATTACTGTTAAGCGGGCTGAAAAGCTGCGTTAAATTCGTCAATCCTGCCTGCGGGATTGCCTGTCCCAGAGCTTCTAGTCCTTTGCCTTCCGCAAAGGTAATCATCCCTTCTCTATCTGCGGCGTAAAGGATAATCGGCGCATTGGCAATGATGGTGCGCCACCTTTGCTCGTGAGTGCGGCGGCGATCGATTTCCCGCAGCAGCATCTCGTTATTGGCTTCTAGCTGTGCTGACCTTTCCTCCATTCGCGCTTCTAGCAGCGCTCGTGATTTCAGGCTCTCTGTTTCTGTGGGCTTTTGTTCTGTCACCCGCAACGACTGGCGATCGCACAACCTGATCCAACCGAGGGACAAACCATACTTTGTCCCCACTACCGCCAACAGCCCCATGAGGGCGGTAATTGCTTTCATGCTACCCGCCAAGGGGTAACTACTATTCACCCCTAGGGGCGGCGATAACATCCAGATTTCTATCACATGGGTAGTGCCGCTGGCCAGGAGGAAAGCACATAAGCCCGCGAATATCCACCGGGCATTGGTTTCTAGCTCCAGTAGGATTTGGGAGAGGTTTTTATGATTGCGGATGTACTGGAGTAAGATTAGGCCGATTACATAATAACAAACGGCGATAATTCCATTAGAAAAGGTTTGCAACCACACCCAGCCGGACTGCCTGAAAGTGCATTCCCCGGCATAAATCAAGTTTAATAGCCAAAAATTCTGTACTAATTCTGACATCAATCCCCCCAACGCGAAATCGATTTTTAATGCCTCAATGATTGGATTTTGATTTTGTAAATGGAGGTGGCCAGCACCCTCCCTGGGGACTGGGGGGCAAGGGGGCAGGGGTGTGCTTGTGCGCTTGTGCGCTTGTGCAGGGGGGCTTCTAACTCCCCCTGTTCTAGAGGGTGGGAAAAAATTTCCCCATCTCTCTGTCTCTCGTCCTGAGTCCGTCGAAGAGCCGAAAAGCCCAAGGGTCCGAGTCTCCCCCTGTTCGCCATCGTTACCTTCGCCCCTCATACCAATCCCGTGACGCCCCAAATTGTTGTATAATCTGCACAAATCAGATTTGCCTGCGGCGGTCAACCCCGCGACTGGCTCCTATCACCCCATCAAAAACCTAGTGGCTCTCCAGTCAGTAAATCTGAGCGCTTTCCTTGAGCAACCGGTTGTCTCCCATTTTACCTATTTTTGAGAAATTCTATGCCTAATTCGATTATGTATCAAGACGAAGATACCTTCGTCCTCCTCTATCCCGACCAACCAGAGGAGTTTTTTTCCGCTGCCGAACTGAGAGAAAAGCTCCAAGATATTATATCTCATATCCAGGATGAATTGCCTAGAGATTTACAAAAATTCACTAATTTATCAGAACAAGCCGAGTATTTATTATATAATAACTGTCAATTAGAAATTGCTCCGGGCCAATCTTTACAGTGGTATGCCGTGCGGTTGGAAAAATAATTTGACAATTGATAATTAACAATTGATAATTGATAATTGAAATTCATAATTATCAATTATCAATTGTTAATTGTTAATTTTGGGTAATAATCGCCACCTCAAGGCGCTGCTCTGGCGGATTGGCAGCGCTGGCGGGTTTAATTTCCACGCTCACGTTTGGCCCAAAGAATTTTTCCATTTTTTCCTGCTTGCTTTCCCAAACTTCCAAGGGAACTTTGGGGGAGTCAAATTCTAGCACTAAGGCATAGGAGCCCCCGGCATCTACTTCCCGCAACCCCACCAGCAAGGGTCGATCGTCCTCTTTTGCCCCTAACCCCAAGCGTGCCAGAGCATCGTCTAGATGGCGGTCTTGGCCATAGCGAAAGCGGGTTACATCCTTACGAATTTGATTTTGGGTTTTCGTGGCCTGTTTTTCCCGCATTGCCAATACCGCCGCCGAGGTAGGTACAGTCCAAGGCACCGGTTTTAGTTCCGAAGTTTTCAGAGCCAAGGCGATCAACACTACGGGAATACCGTAGAAAAAGCCTGCTAAGTTTAAGATCGGTTTATCCAAAGCATATGCAGTAAAGCCGACTATGGTGATGATGGTGCCTACCACTAAACCGATGGTTGCCAGGGAAATTTTTTGCTTCATGATGTTTGGGACATCGCTCCAGTTTGGTCGTGTCCAAATTTTACTGGAATTCCGGGGGCAGAAGGAAACCAGGTTGGTCATTGGTCATTGCTCCAATATCCCTTGTCCCAAGGACAAAAGACCAATGACCATTTTCTGGCCACTGTGGTGGATGGGGGTAAAGTATGATCGGAACGCAGACACCAGTATCAACACACACCCTTAGTCTTATGGAAAAAGAGCAATTGCAAGAGCGGATCACGATTGTGGAAAGCAAGCGGGAGTATTTGTTGCGCCTTCTGGAAAAACCGAATTTAGGAACTTTGAGAGTGGATGTAAATCAGGCCCTCGAAGAGCTGGACGATTTGATTGCTGAATTTAAGCGCACTTTCCCGGATCAGGAATAGTCACCGGGGAGACTAGGGTGGGTGGGAAGGGTGGGGACTGTGGGGAGTAACATTCCCCCCGTCCCCTAGTCCCCCCGTCCCCTAGTCCCCCCGTCTCCTCGTCCTCTATTGGAGGCTCATTTCCATTAAAATGTTTTGTGAGCTTTGCTCGCTGCTGCCGTCGGTGGGACGGCGTTGGATGTAGCGACCATCGGGCTGTAATTCCCAGGCATGGCTATTGTCGGCGAGCATAATGCCTAAGATTTCTTGCAGGTCGCGGACCAGTTCGGGGTCTTCTACAGGAGCGATCGCCTCTACCCGGCGGTTCAAGTTGCGAGGCATCCAGTCAGCCGAACCGATAAACACCTCTTCTTGACCGCCATTGTGAAAGTAAAAAATCCGGGAATGCTCCAAATACCGCCCCACAATGCTCACCACTCGGATATTGTCACTGACTCCGAGCATCTGCGGTCGCAGACAGCAGATCCCCCGCACGATCAGGTCAATTTTCACCCCTGCCTGAGATGCTTTGTATAACTTAGCGATGATTTTCGGGTCAACCAGAGAGTTCATTTTGGCCACGATGCGGGCATATTGGCCATTTTTGGCGTATTCAGTCTCCCGCTCAATCATGGCAGTCATACGATCGCGCATATTCACTGGGGCTACCAGCAGCTTCCGGTAAGACTTTTGCCGGGAGTAACCGGTCAAAAAATTAAACAAATCTGTCAAATCCGCCCCTAAATCATCGCGACAGCTCAGCAGTCCCAAATCGGTATAAATCCGCGCCGTCTTAGGATTATAATTCCCTGTACCAATATGCACATAACGCCGCATCCGTTGGTCTTCGCGGCGCACGACCATCGCGATTTTGGTGTGAGTCTTCAGTCCAACCAAGCCATACACCACATGAACCCCGGCTTTTTCCAGCTTCCGCGCCCATTGGATGTTATTCTCTTCATCAAACCGGGCTTTCAATTCCACTAATACAGCTACCTGCTTGCCGTTTTCCGCCGCTGTAATCAAAGCATTGATAATTGGGGAGTCGCCGGAAGTGCGGTAAAGGGTCATTTTAATCGCTAGCACTGCCGGATCTAATGCCGCTTGGGTGATAAACCGCTGCACAGTTTTGGCAAAGGATTGATAGGGATGGTGGACGAGCAAATCTCGCTGCCGAATAATGGCAAAGAAATCCTCTCCCTCTTCCCCGTCGGAATTATCTTGCCCTCGTGGCAACTCCCCCAGTCGCTTCAAGCGGGGTGGCACGACAGGAGTCCACACTGGGTCTTTGAGTTCGGGACGGGGTAAGTCCATCAAACACATTAAGTCTTTGAGGTTGAGCAGTCCCGATACTTCATACACCTCTTGTTCTGTGAGGTTCAGTTCCCGAGTGAGCATTTCTCTAACGGAGGAAGGCATATCGGACTGGATTTCTAGGCGGACGACGGAACCGCCAAAGCGCCTTTTGCGCAATTCCTGCTCGATCGCCAGGAGCAAATCATCGGCTTCCTCCTCTTCTAGTTCTAAGTCCGCATTGCGGGTAATGCGAAATGGGTGATACTCCTGGATGTTCATCCCCGGAAATAAATATTCTAGGTTATGGGCAATCACCTGCTCTAAGGGGACGCATTGATAGCAGTTATTGGCGTTTTTGTGGCTGGTTTCCACTGGGAGGGGAACGAATCGGGGCAGGACTTTGGTCACTTTGACTCTGGCGAAATATTCTTCGTCGTCTTCCGGGTCTTTGACGACTACGGCCAGATTGAGGCTAAGGTTAGATATGTAGGGGAATGGGTGTCCCGGATCTACCGCTAGCGGGGTCAACACTGGGAAGACTTGGGCTTCAAAGTATTGTCGCAGGTACAGCCGCTCTTCTTGGTTTAAGTCCATATAGTCGAGAATATGGATGTTTTGAGCGGCTAATAGGGGTCTTAGCACTTGCTGAAAGTGCTGATGCTGTTGGGCTACCATTGGGTGCAATTTTTCGCCGATCGCCAGGAGTTGTTCTTCCGGCGTCATGCCATCGGCGGTTAAAGCGCTTACCTGCGCTTCCACCTGCTCTTTTAACCCAGCTACCCGCACCATGAAAAATTCATCTAGGTTGGCACTGAAGATGGCTAAAAATTTCAGCCGCTCTAGCAGGGGAGTGCGATCGTCCATTGCTTCATGCAATACCCGATAGTTGAACTCGATCCAGCTCAGCTCTCGGTTGAGGTAGTAGCGGGGGTTCTGGAGATTGACTTCCGTTTCGGTTTTACTTGTCTGTTTCGCGATCGTCATTATTTGACTCCTTTACATCGGACAATTACTGGCGGCTTCCACGGTGGGTAGCGACCGCCCACGGGGTATGACCCCCCGCCGCGCTAGTTTTCCTACCCCCCTCAGTAATTATCCAACCCCAAACCCCACTTTAAAATACTTCATCTTCTCTTCCCACCCACCATTCTCCTAATTTCATTAAATCTGCGTGAATATCTGCCAGTTCCACTGCATAATGATCCGGCGATATGGCGTGACGCCGCTCCTGCAATTTCGTTAATCGCAGTTGCAGCAACAACCACGGCTTAGATATGCCACCTGTGGTCTCAATATATTTCCCGATTTCTTGACTATCCATGTTAAATTTTAATTTGGTTAATTGTTGTTTTTCTTTTGTCATTTGTCCGCAAGTCGTTGATCTCCCCCTAGTTTTCCCTTTGAAAGGGGAGAAACCAAATACAAAGGACAAATGACAAATGACAAATAACAAATTATACCTTTAATTCAGGCATAGTTTGTTTGAAAGGTAAATCATTGTTGATGGCTTCGATTTGCTGCAGTTCCATTTGGTTTACCTCTTGGAGGTAAGGGCGGAGGATTTTGCCCAGACGCTCGCCATAGAAGCGGTGCATGCTATGGTTAGGAGTAGCCGGAAAGCCGCGCCGCTTTTTATGCCGTCCACCAGCGCCGGGATCAAAAGTTTGGATGTTATGCTGCACAGCCCATTCAATGGGAGAATAGTAACAAGCATCAAAGTGCAGACAGTCGATATCTGTATTTGTGCCCCAATAGCGGCCATAAAGTTGGTCGCCTTTGGTAATACAAAAAGACATGGCCACCGGATGCCGATCGTCCCCCTCATTGTAAGCCGCCACGAATAACACCCGATGCTTGTAATTGTGATATAATTGCTCAAAAAACCGCTTGGTTAAATATTTACTGCCCCACCAACCAAATTTATCACAGTGGTCGCTATAAAATTGGTACATTTGGGGGAAAAGGCTATGGGGAGTGTCTTCGCCGTGGTGGATTTTTAGCTCTAAACCGGCGCTGGTGACAGCTTTGCGCTCCCGCTTGATGTTGCGGCGTTGGTTGGCGTTGAAAACCCCTAAGTAGTCGTCAAAGGTTTGAAAGCCTTGATTTTGCCAAATGTAGCTATGGTGGAGCCAGGGGGTGAAACCGTGGCGCGCTAAAACCGGTTGCCATTGGGGATCCACATAGAGAAAGTTGCAGCAGCTAATGTGGTGACGATCGCAGAAATCATCGATCGCCCGCACCATCAACCCCGTCAGCGCCTCCTCATCTTCCCCCCCACTGATGAGAAATCGATATCCCGTCGCCGGAGTAAATGGACTCATCCCCAGCATTTTTGGATAATACTGAATCCCCAACCGGTAGGCTAAATCAGCCCATTGATTATCAAAGACAAACTCGCCGTAGCTATGACTTTTCAAATACAGCGGCGCCGCTGCAATCAACTCGCTCCCCCGCCACACCGTGAGATGATTTGGCAACCACCCCGCCTTCCCCGTAGCGCTACCGGAAATTTCCATATTATGCAGCCAATCCCACTCTAAAAAAGGCGTTTTTAGGGGGCTAGCCAGTGCATCCCACTGGGCTTGGGGCACCTCTTGGATGTGGTTAATCCAAGCCACGGTTATTTGAGTCCGGATCTGTTCTGCCATTACCAGAGCTTGAGGGTTGAGGGTGTACTTTTTTACCTTAATATCATTTTAGATTTAGATGGCTGTCCAGTCTGGGCGATCGATACCATCAGATTTTCCCCCACTCCCCCTTATCGCTGCACCCGATAGTGTAAAAACACCTCCTGTTCTACCCGCTTGACTTCCTGCAATTGCAGACGTGGAGCCTGATGCAGAGAAAAACCACCCCCATCTACCGGCGTTGGCGCTTCCTTCCCGCCGAACACCAGGGGACAAACCGTCAGCCACATTTCATCAATACACCCCGCCGCCAGCAGTCCCGCCACTAATTCTCCCCCACCCAAAACCGCCAACCGTCCCAGACCCAGTTTTGCTAGTTGGTGCATCGCCGCCAGCAAGTCCACATCTCCTTGCGCGGTTTCTAAGACTAAAATCCGCTCCCATCCCGGTTGACCTTCCCATTCCTTGGCGCCAGCGTTGGTAGTGAGCAACCATCGGGGCACATTTTGCCGGAAAAAAGGCAGCATCGGCGGGATTTTGCCGCTGCGGGAGCAGATGATTTGTACCGGTTGCGGCGGTTTACCCTGAACAGTTCGTTGTTGCAGCAGTTCCGGCGTCGATACCCTCATCGCCGTGCCACCAGCTCGCAGACTAGCAGCACCCCCCAAAACCCCGTCTGCTAGCGCCACCTGGGTTTCCAGGTGGGCTTTATCGGCGCTTGAGCCGAATAACGTGGGCGATCGGGTGGCATCAGATATCTTGCCATCCGCACTCATCGCTAACACTACCGTCGCGATCGGTCGGCCTAAATGATTTTCCCTCATCCGCTTTTGCTTAGATATTCATACCTATTTCTCAATCACATCATATCCCCCATCCCTCCATGATGTGAGAGTTTGGAACAGTCAGAACAGTGGGAAGGACGGGAGGATGGGTCTGGGTCCCCCCGTCCCCCCGTCCCCCCGTCTCAATAATCACTCACTGGCCAAACTCCAAGCGAGCCTGTTCTACCAAATCTGGTGTCACCACCTCTAGCTCTTGCAGGCGTGCTAGCTGCTCGATTCGCTGCCTAGCTTGGGAACGGACAAAATAGGGAATATTCTTCAGCTTCGCCTTAGCTTCCGGCATCCATTTCAGCTCATCCGTGAAATCAGCATTAGACATATACAGCACTTTGGTCAACGCTTCAAAAAATCTGAAATAATTAATAGTTTATCACTCAGCCGCTAAAATCAAACCTAAACCACGCTCTATGATGACATTTTCATCTACCATCCTAGATAATTCCTCAACTTCATAAATTCCATTTGCCACTTCCAGTGAGGCTTGGTTAATTGCTTCTGCATATGCTTCCGCTAAAGCCAAACGCAGCTCCTCTGGCGGCAAGTAAACTCCCCCAGCCTTACGCCTTTTGTTCAGTTTTCTAATTGCCAAAACCGAATTTCTAATCGATACATCCCAGGAGCGAGTCTGACGATTCTCTACTTCTTGCTTAATCAAATGCAGCAGCAAAATTATGCCATAACTCCCAATATTATTAATAATATCATCTTTGGTCATTTCTTCTAATTCTTCTACAATTGCTAGGGCACCGCCGATATCTCCTTGCAGCAATAATTCTTTCAGGGTGAGTATTTCTTCCATAGCCTTGACTTTATCATTCAGGGATTTATAGTTATTTTAAATATAGTCATTTCAAATAAAAATGAAACAATCGAGATTGCCCTCACCCCCGTCTCCTTTTCTCTCTCCCCCCCCTTTATCCCCCCCCCGCCCCCCTTTGAAAGGGGGGGGTCAGTGGAATAAATGTTTTGTTGACAGGGGGGTAGGGGGGATGGAGAGGGGACGGGGGTAAGGGCGGAGTCAATCCCATTCTTACTTGAAATGACTATAAATATAAACAAAGAATGAGAACAGATGAAAAAAGACTCCTGCTTGATGCAGGAGTCTAGTAAAATTGATTGGTTAATAATGACGAGTTTCTAGGGAAACTCGCAGGGCATTACCAATTAGTCGATATCGCCCATAAACATCACGGGCTCGTTCTCGCGATCGATTCCCTTTTCAAAGCCAGCAGCAGCAGCGCGAGCGCGACCCGAGTGCCACCAGTGACCCACCAGGAAGAAGAAAGCGAGAATGAAGTGAGAGCCAGCCAGCCAAGCGCGTGGGTTAACGTAGTTGAAACCGTTAACGTCGGTGATGATACCACCCACGGAGTTAATGGAACCGTTAGGAGCGTGAGTCATGTACTCAGCAGCGCGGCGAATTTGCCAAGGCTGAATATCATTTTTCAGCTTTTTGAGGTCGAGACCGTTGGGGCCACGCAGGGGCTCCAGCCAAGGACCACGGAAGTCCCAGAAACGCATGGTTTCACCACCAAAGATGATTTCGCCGGTGGGAGAGCGCATCAGGTATTTACCCAGACCGGTGGGGCCTTGAGCAGAACCGATGTTGGCACCCAGGCGTTGGTCACGCACCAAGAAGGTCATGGCTTGTGCCTGAGAAGATTCGGCGTTAGTTGGGCCGTAGAATTCGCTGGGATAAGCGGTGTTGTTAAACCAGACGAAAGAAGCAGCGACGAAGCCCATCAGAGCCAGAGCCGCCAAGCTGTAGGAGAGGTAAGCTTCTCCAGACCAGACCAGGGCGCGGCGAGCCCAGCGGAAAGGCTTAGTCAAAATGTGCCAGATACCGCCAGCGATGCAGATCAGGCCGATCCAGATGTGACCGCCAATGATATCTTCCATGTTGCTGACGGAGATGATCCAGCCTTCGCCGCCGAAGGGAGCTTTCAGCAGATAGCCGAAGATGATGGCGGGGTTGAGGGTGGGGTTAGTGATAATCCGCACATCACCACCACCAGGAGCCCAGGTGTCATAGACGCCACCAAAAGCCATCGCTTTCGCCACCAACAGCAGGGCACCGCATCCCAGGAGGATGAGGTGGTAGCCGATGATGTTGGTCATCTGGTTTTTGTCGGCCCAGTCGTAACCGAAGAAGGAAGAGTATTCCTCCAGGGTTTCTGGTCCGCGCAGGGCATGGTAGATACCGCCAAAGCCCAACACGGCGGAGGAAATCAAGTGCAGAACGCCCGCTACGAAGTAGGGGAAGGTATCCACCACTTCACCACCAGGACCCACACCGAAACCGAGGGTAGCTAGGTGAGGCAGCAGGATTAAGCCCTGCTCGTACATGGGTTTTTCGGGAACGAAGTGAGCCACTTCAAACAAGGTCATGGCTCCAGCCCAGAAGACGATCAGGCCAGCATGGGCGACGTGAGCCCCCAGCAGCTTACCGGATAAGTTGATGAGACGAGCGTTACCAGCCCACCAGGCAAACCCGGTAGATTCTTGGTCACGACCGCCTATCATTGCTGTATTAAAAGACGTTTGCACGGGGTAGAACCTCTTTTGCCTTCAAGGAAACAACAAATAGGGGTTTTGAGAAAGGGAGTTTTGAGTTGATGGGGATTTCCCGGCTCAAAACTCGATATCTCATCAGATTATTACAGATTATTACAGAGCGTTACCACGAGGCAGAACTTCTTCGGGGAAGATGAAGTTTTCGTGGGGTTGGTCCGCCGGAGCCATCCAGGCGCGCAGACCTTCGTTGAGTAGAATATTCTTGGTGTAGAACGTTTCAAACTCGGGGTCTTCAGCCGCCCGCAGTTCTTGGGATACGAAGTCGTAA
>DVDU01000257.1 GCA_015296065.1 Oscillatoriaceae cyanobacterium M33_DOE_052
GGTAGCGCGTGAGCCTTTCCACACTTACGCCGACCTGAAAAAGGAGGTGTATCAAAAAATCGCCTTGACCACCGGGCAGCAACCCGAAGTGCTGAATGCCTCCGAATCGGCCATTCGCAGCGGGGTGCGCTACGCTTTCAAAGATGTGACTTTCGACGGGTCGAAGTTTACCTTCAACATCTACGCAAACTCCCTGATTGACAACAAGAAGTTGTACCAGTCGGGCATCATCATGGGGTACAACCCCGATTTCTTCGGCGACAGCATTGCCACCAACGGCAATTTGGAGTTGCAAACTGCCGGAATTTCTTCCAGCATCTCTACATACTCACTGAGCAAAACCGATTTGGCTGCAAACAAAGTGCAAATCCAACTACAAACGGTTGGTTCGGTGAGCGGCCTGTCAACCTTGACGACATCGGAACAACTATTGGCGAGCGGCAGCCTGACCATCGAGAATATTTTTGCCGACCCCGGTTTGTTTTACGACATTGACCAGATGCTCGCTCTGAACAAGTTCTACAACACGGACGCAGGCGGGTTTCCGCAATTGTTCGACACGGTGGTGGTGGATACGGATTTTCCGTTTGAGTTGTATGCACCTGTGATTGACAGCATACGACCGCTTTCTTTACGGGCAGGGACAAGCGATGTGCTAACAATTTATGGGACAAATTTTGGAAATACGCAAGGAAGTTCTTATGTAGAGTTTACAGATGCTTCCGAGGGTATTACGAATGGAGTAAACTGGATACAACCATTAACAAAAGATTACGTCTCTTGGGGCGAAAACCAGATAAAAGTTGTCGTTCCGAGTGTCTGCATTGATAATAACACTACCACTACCGATGTATACGCTGGAACAGGGAAAATTAGAGTGAGGGTGAGTGGTTCAACAGTTCAAAGCGATGAAAAATTAACAGTAAGATTCGCAGCATACAACACCTTCTATCCAGATTCAGGCGGAGTAGATAAGAGAAAAATAGTAAGACTTGCAGATTGGAATGAGAATAGAGGATACAACCTTTATTACACCAACGAATTGAAGAACCTAACTGGTGGTGTTGCTGCTTTTGAGCGCGCCTTAAATACTTGGAGGTGCGCTACAAATATAAACTTTGTGGTAATTGACACCACGCCCCCGTCTTACCTACTACCATTTAGATGTAGGATTCATTACGGTGCGTTACCCGCAGGAGTTCCAACATCTACCAAAGCAACTACCACTCCAACATTTGATGCGTGTGCAAATGGACCAAATGCTGTATTTCTTGGGTACATGGAGAATTTTGACATGGTATTCAAAAGTAGCGGCATAAATTGGCATACAGCTACTTCAATGCCAACTTTAAACTGGAATACGGAACTTGATTTTGAATCTTTTGCGCTACACGAGCTGGGACACGCAGGACTTCTCCGACACACAAACAACGGAGATGACTTAATGTATTATAGGGTTGAGGAGTACAAACGGGAACTCGAAGCAAATGATTTAGAGGGAGGAATATATGAAAAGGACTTAGGCATCTCAAATGATCCTAACAATTGTACAACACCTATGTCGCCTTACTTATGTACAAATTCAACTGACGAAGGCGACCAAGGTTGGAAATTCATTAAAGTAGTTCCAAATCCAATAAGCGAACAGTTTTACATAGAATTTGAATGTGAATCCAATCGCGATTTTCAGATAACCATTCTTGCTATTGACGGGCAAATGGTCTTGCAAAATCAAATAGTAAGATGCAGGGATGTAATCGATTTTAAAAACTTTGAACCCGGGGTATATATCGTAAAGATACTTACAAACGCCGGTATTGTCCACTATGGTAAAATTATCAAAGGTTAGTGGATATGTACCGACTTGTCGTTATCCTGATAATTGCGAGCTGTCACCAAGGGTTTTACAAACAGAAGCCAACTATTTCGGCAGCTCTTTTACCGTCATCCTGTGCAGAACTATACCAGTTTTTACAAAATGATTGGCAAAAACACAGGTCACGAAATTGCCATTTTTACGAATTAAAACACTTGCAAATCAAGCAAAATTATTCCAATTGCTTGATTGGGTTAAGTAAGAGCCAAATAATTGGCATGTTTGGGAAACCGGATGTCTTAAACGGAGACAAGTATCGGTATAACCTTCATAAAACTTGCTCAAAGGGTGTAAAAGGACATTTTTATTTGTCCTTCATATTCGATTTTGAAAAAGTTACTTCCATTGACAGCGGTTATACTTCTTGGGAAGAATAAAATGCGCTTAACTATTAAGGCTGAGCGGCTACCCCCGCCCGGCGTGGGGTAGCCGCTCAGCCTTTGTTGAACGACGCCAGGCTTGCCGGTGGCAACCGGCAAGCGAAGCGAGATCAATGACCTTAGATTATGGAGAATAAGCCTGTTTTCTTCAGGGTTATTCGGGCATAATTGAACACAATAGAATCATACAGAATGAGATAAACACCCAATTTTCCAGCGTTCCTTGACATGATTTTTCGGGATTTTTAGGTACTATTCATCCGGGATGAGCATGAATTGGGCTGTCCGGTCAGAAGCCGGATACTTGGACAGGCTACAGAGTGGATTCAATAGGATAAAACCGGGGCAACATTCCTTCCGGTGGTGCTCGTTGTGGCGGAAGCAGCCCGATGGGGGTCATTCGCCCCAATTTACAACAAGGGCATTGGTCGGGCGATCTGCCTTGCAATAGTTTAAGTCGGGCCAGTCGGCGGCGTTCAATACGATTGGGTGCTGGAGCGGCTGAAGGAACACCCAAGGCTTTTCGACAGGCCTCCAGGGCGCGGATTTTGCTGCAGTTGGCCAGGATGCCGAAGTGCCGGATTCGACGGAAGTGGGGCGGCAGGATATGCAAGGCAAATCGCCGGAGGAATTCGGGGCCGCCGAGGGTCATTTCCTTTTTTGCGCCCCCTTGCCGGTAGTCTTTGTAGGCAAAACGCACCCCTGCCTCCGACACATCCAATAAACGGTGGTTGCTGATGGCCACTTTGTGCGTATAGCGGCCCAGGTACTCGATGACTTGCTTCGGCCCACCGAAGGGACGTTTGGCATACACCACCCATTTTTGCCGGTACAAGGTTTCCATCCAGGCTTTTTGATCTGCTTTGCCGAGTAGTTCGCTGGGCAAATCCAAGCCGCCGCGTTGCAAATGCCAGCGCAGTTTGCGCAGGTATATAGCGCGATACACCTGGCTCATAGCCTTCACCGGGAACAAAAATCGCTCGCTGCCACGTCCGGCATGCCGCCATAGTCCACTTTTGGTCAAACCGCCACCCGGTACAATACAGTGGACATGCGGATGCAGACTCAGGTTTTGCCCCCAAGTGTGCAACACAGCCGTCATACCGGTCTGTGCGCACAGGGTAAAGCAAGGTGGTGCTCAGGTGCGAATAGCCCAACAATTGTTGCAGCCGCAGCAGATTGCCGCCATTGTTCAGGTAATGTACTGCAAAGGTGTGCCGAAAGGTATGCGGATGAATTTGGCGTGCCTCCAAGCCGGCTTTTTTAACAACCCCGCGCAACATAAACTGTACGCCGCGCGTGCTGACAGGCTCCGTTTTGTTGTGCGCATTGAACAACCACTCTTTGGGCTTTACCGTCCGGAAATAGGTGTTCAGGGTGTCGCGTAAGGCTTCATCGTAGGGAATCACCCGGTGCCGGCCACCCTTGCTGCCGTGGCGAATCGTGATCAATCGCCGGCTCCTGTCAAAATCCGACTGCCGCAACTGGCTCAACTCCCGCACCCGGATGCCCGTGGCATACAGCGTGTGCAGCAACGCCAGGCGTTTGGGACTGCCCGAACAGGCATCAAACAGGGTCAATAATTCATCTTCGGTCAGGATAGTGCCGATCTGTTTGACCTGACGCGGATTGGGTATGTCCAGCGCGAAATCAGGCCGGTCCAACACTTCCCGATACAAAAATTTGATCCCGCAAATCCGGATGTTCAACGCCGAAGAACCTATCCCGAACTGCTGCTGGTACTCGTGCAGATGCTCGATCACGTCATCGGCACTCAAGTCTTCCGGCAAAGCGCCGGTGTGAATCATCAAATCCCGAACCGGCCGCGCATAATTGACAACCGTGACCGGTGAAAAACCCAGAACTTCCATACGCCGCAACATGCGATCGTAAACGTCCCGTTGCTCGACTGTCAGAAACCGTAAGTGATCACTTTTTTTTCATAATACCTTGATTTGAAAGATGAAACAATGACCCAAACTTACGATCTTTGGAGATAGGTTGCCGCCAGCAGGCGGCTTCGTTCAACAATGCATGGTCGCCTATGCTGCCCAAAGCCCA
>DVDU01000201.1 GCA_015296065.1 Oscillatoriaceae cyanobacterium M33_DOE_052
AGCAGGGGAGCAGGGGAGCAGGGGAGCAGGGGAGCAGGGGAGCAATCTTCCTCCCACACCTCCCACACCTCCCACACCTCCCACACCTCCCACACCTCCCACACCTCCCACACCTCCCCCCGTCTCCTCCGACCCCTGGTCAGAACCCACCCCCACGGTTCTCCCCAGCCGCAAACAAGATTCACCAGTAATTGGTGAAGTCATAGAAGTTAAAAGTAAACGATTAGAATAGCGGGGGAGAGAAACCGGGTAACTGCCTCCAATTTCGGGTTTTTAACCGAGATTTGGTTAAGAAACCCGGTTTCTGGCCTAACCCCAAGGACAAATTATCAATTATCAATTATCAATTATCAATTATCAATTATCAATTATCAATTATCAATTATCAATTGACCAAGGACAAAAATGCAGTTTACAGTTGCTATCTGCACCTACAACGGAGCCAACCGCTTACCGGAAGTCCTCCAATGTTTGCAACAGCAAATCAACACCGAAAATATCACCTGGGAAATTCTGGTAGTTGATAACAATAGCACCGACAACACCGCCCAAATTGTGGCCGGTTACAACAACGTGCGCTATTGTTTTGAAAGCCAACAAGGAGCCGGTTTTGCCCGTCAACGCGCCATCAGAGAAGCCGCCGCCCCTTTGATTGGTTTCCTCGATGATGACAACCTCCCGGAACCCGACTGGGTAGCCGCCGCTGTGGCTTTTCACGCCGCACACCCGCAAGCTGGAGCCTATGGGAGCCAGATTTTTGGCGATTTTGAAGCCGAACCGCCGCCAAACTTTGAGCAGTTAGCGCCATTTTTCGCCCTTACTCAGCGGGGACCGGAACCCAGACTCTATGAACCAGGGCAAAAAGTCCTCCCGCCTTCCGCTGGGTTGGTGGTGCAGAAGCAAGTATGGTTGGATACCGTGCCCGATCGGTGCATCCTCAGCGGTAGAAAACCCGGTAGTATGCTCACCGGTGAAGACCTAGAAGTATTAGCCTACATCCAAAAAGCCGGGTACTCAATATGGTACAATCCCGCCATGCAGCTCAAACATAAAATCCCCAAAAATCGCCTACAAAAAGAATATTTAATCCCCTTTTTCCGAGGCATCGGTCACAGTCGCCACGTCACCCGGATGCTCGGCGTCCCAAACTGGGCAAGACCTCTGGCTCTAGTCGGTTATGCCCTCAACGACATCCGCAAAATCATTTTACTCTTAATTAAATACAAAAACCACATCAAAACCGAATTAATCCCCGCTTGTCAATTAGAATTATTCATCGGCAGCTTAAACAGCCCTTTTTATTTATGGAAAAATGGTTATTTGAACATCAATAATTTAATCAGCCTTAGTTCGTAGTTGGGCTTCAGCCCTCTTTCCTTAGTTCGTAGTTGGGCTTTAGCCCAAAAATCCGGAGGGCTTTAGCCCAACTACAAACCCCCCCCCTTTCAAAGGGGGGTAGGGGGGATAGGCTAAAGCCCAACTACAAACCTATCAAGTAAATGCTAAACTTTACCGTAGTCATACCCACATATAATGGGGCGCACCGGTTGCCCAAACTCCTAGACAGACTCCAACAGCAAATAGGAGTAGAAACCCAGCAATGGGAAATTCTAGTTATCGACAACAACAGCAGCGATGACACCGCCCAACTTGTGCAAACATATCAAACCCACTGGCAGGCAAAATCCAGTTTAAAATACTACCTAGAAACAGAACAAGGCTCAGCCTTCGCTCGCCTGCGGGGAGCCAGAGAAGCAAAAGGCGAATTAATCGGTTTTATCGATGATGACTGCATCCCCGCTTCCGAATGGATAGCCGCCGCTTGTACCTTCGCCCAACAATACCCCCAAGCGGGAGCCTTCAGCGGTCAAATTCACGGCGATTTTGACATCGCACCCCCCCCAGATTTTAAAAGAATCCAGGCATTTCTCGCCATCCGAGAACATGGAGATAAACCTTTCCGATTTGACCCAGAGTCATTACGTTTACCCCCCGCCGCCGCCTTAGTCGTCCGCCAACAGGCTTTGATTACCAGCGTCCCCCCACATCCCATTTTAGTCGGTAGAGTGGGCAATTCTATGCTAGGCGGAGAAGATTACGAGTTATTACTTTATCTCCACAAAGCCGGGTGGGAAATCTGGTATAATCCCGCCATGCACTCATCCCATCATATACCGCCAAATCGCCTAGAAAAAGAATACTTGCTCAACCTAGCTCATGCCTGCGGTTTAGCCACCTGTCACCTGCGGATGCTCAATACTACCCCAGGAGAAAAACCTATAGTTTTTACCAAAACCTTCTTCGGCAACCTGCGGCGCTGGCTCCAACATTATATCAAATATCGGGGTAAATTGGACAATAATTTAATCGCCGCCTGTGAAAATGAATTTTTCTGGGGCAGCCTCTTGAGTAACTGGCATTATTTGAAGGCACAGAAACCGGGTTTCTGAACCGATAACCTCGACTAAAGCGAGAAATCCTCATAAGAAACCCGGTTTCTCCCCCACCCGGTAATTATCAATTATCAATTATCAATTATCAATTATCAATGACTAAAAACATATTCATCGTGGGATGTCCTCGTTCTGGGACTACCCTCCTGCAAAGTATCCTCGCCGCCCATTCTGATATTGCCTCATTTCCCGAAACCAAGTTTTTTCCGCACTTAGTCCCCGGAAAAGAACCCTGGAAGAGTTTGGGTATGGTTTCCCGGAGATTTAAACCATACTTATATAACTTTCTGGTTAAAGAAATCGGCCATCCCGAATTACTCGCCAATTGGCCCCCATTGCCATTTATCAAATTTTACAGCCACCGCTTTGCCGAAATCCTCACCATTTTAGCCGCCGAACAGGGTAAAAGTATTTGGCTAGAAAAAACCCCGGAACACCGCTTTTATATAAATGAAATAGAAAATCATTTTGTAGGAGTGAAAATAATTCACTTATTACGGAGTGGCGCCGATGTGGTAGCATCTTTGTATGAAGTTACCCACAAATATCCTCACCTGTGGCATGGTAAGTGGGATGTAGATTTATGCGTGGATATGTGGCTAGAGGCAGTAGAAATCAGCCGCCGCCATCTAGGCAAAAATCATCATATTTTTGTCCAGTATGAGCAATTGGTAGAACAGCCTCAAGCAGTAGCAGAAAAACTTTCTCAGTTTTTGGGGATAGATTTTCAGTCCCAGATGTTGGCAAATTACGGTGATGCTGCCAAAACCGTCAGTTTAGCAGCAGCGGGAAGGACGGTAAGCAGTGAGATTAGAAATGCCAATTCCCAGAAATTTTACCAAGTATTCACCCCAGAGCAGCAGGAATATGTACTAAAGCGGCTGTCTGGGGTCAGCTTGGATGATTTTGTTCTTTAGACTATTTGTCATTTGTCATTGGTCATTTGTCCTTTGTTTGGTCATCCAAGGGACAAATGACCCATGACAAATGACCAATTAAAACTGAAAATAGATAAAAGGAGCATAGTTAGGGGCGATGAACAGGAGAACCAGGGAGAAAGCGAAGCCGTAGAAAGCGGCAAAACTCCATCCCGGAATGTGATGCCACCAGTTGTGCCATAAACGGCGGTAGGTGGCAAAGTGGATGAGGGCGAAAAAGGCGAACACCCACAGGAGATTGAGGTCTAGTTGGTTGGTGCCATTAGAATGGAATAAAACGAAAGATTGCAGAGTGGATATGGCGCTGTGAAAGTCTCGGGCGCGGAAGAATATCCAGGCGAGACATACCCAGTAGAAGGTGAGGATGGCGCCGATGAATGGTAAGATTTGGGCTAAAGCCAAACTATTTTTTTGGGCTGAAGCCCAACTACGAACTAATTTCAGATTTGACCACACCCGATGGAAGACGAGCGCGCCTCCGTGTAAACCGCCCCAAATTACAAAATTCCACCCAGCGCCATGCCAGAGTCCTCCTAATAACATGGTTAGCATCAAGTTGCGATAAGCAAACAGCTTAGTGCCTCGATTTCCGCCTAATGGAATATAGAGATAATCTCGCAACCAAGTAGATAGACTCATGTGCCAGCGGCGCCAAAACTCGCTGATATTGGTGGCGAAGTAGGGGAAATCAAAGTTGGCACAGAGTTCATAGCCGAGTAAACCGGCGGTGGCGATCGCCATATCCGTATAACCGGAAAAATCGCAGTATATCTGCACCGCGTAAAACAGCACTCCCACCCAAGCACTACTGGCGGTGTAGGTATCTGGGGCAGTAAAATACTGGTCCACAATCACGGATATTCTATCAGAGATGCAGGCTTTTTTAATAAAACCCACTAAAAACAGCACCAAACAATCCCGAAAATTAACTGTTGCCAGACTTTTGGCGGTGGTTAACTGGGGGAGGAAATCAGCAGCACGCACTATAGGCCCTGCTACCAACTGGGGAAAAAAGCTGACGAATAAGGCAAAATCTCGGAAATTCTTAACTGCTTCTAACTTGCCCCGATAGACATCTATGGTATAACTCATCGTCTGGAAAGTGTAAAAGCTGATACCTGCTGGCAAGACGATTTTGAGAGTTTGATACTGCATGGGCAATCCCAAAAAATCCAGAAAATCAGCCGTGGAACCGACAAAAAAGTTAAAATATTTAAAAAATCCCAATAAACCCAAATTGCCGCACATACTGAGGATGAGCCATTTTTTTCTAGCGGCGGCATCTTCTGTATCTGCCAATTTTACCCCAGCCATATAGTCAATGACGGTGGATAACCAGATTAATGATAAAAATCGCCAATCCCAAGCGCCATAGAAAATATAACTACAGATGAATAACCAGATTTTGCGGTGACTGTTGCGCTGCATCAGCCAGTACACCAGGAAAACTATGGCGAAAAACCAAAAAAAGCGAAATTCGGTAAATATCATAAGTGGCTATTTGTCATTGGTCATTTGTCTTGGGTCATTTGTCATTTGTCCCCCCTTTATCCCCCCTGCCCCCCTTTGAAAGGGGGGGGGTAAAGATGTCCTTGGTCATTTGTCAGGTGACAAGGGACAAGTGACAAGGGACAAATGACAATATCTAGCGAATTCATCGGCCAGCAATTGGGTGAATTCCTCAGCGCCTTTGTGGTTGAGGTGATACCAATCATAGCGGTTTTCCGGCTCGTATAAATTGGGAAATTTATCTGGTTGGTTGAAAGGGAATAAGATGGGTATATATCCCTTTTGGTGCGCTTCTATGAGGTGGGCTTCTTGTTTCAACACGGGATGAATGAAAAATATCGGGGTGGCGCCAGCGTCGGTTACGGCTTTGACTAATTTCTGGATGATATCGGCTTCGTATGGTTGTAAGCGGCGGGTTTTTTGGGTTTGCTCTTGACCGGCAAGTGTGGCTACTTGGGCATGATAATCATCAAGTTTGGCTAAATATTCTTGACGCTGTTTTGTAAAGATGATATCATCTTCATTGTCTAGGGAAAGATAGCCATCAGCGCCCGGTTCTTTATAGGCTGTATCGTAGCCCGGATTGAGAGATTTGGTGGTGGCTGGTGCCAATAGGGCAAACAGTCTGTCTGCTTGACCTAAGTTGCCGATATTGGAGAAAAAAGGTGTGGCGTGCAATTGCATTAAATTCTGTTTTTTACGCCAGTTTTGATTTTGCTTACCAATTAATTGGTAAATTTCTGGCATTTGTTGCCAACCGTGCCAGGAGATTACCCGGTCTGTGCGTCGGTTTTCTTTGGGTATATCTAAGTTGACTGAATCTATATCGATGAAGACATATTGCAAGCCGGGGGGTTTCATGGCCAGAATTTGCTGCAACAGAAAGTAGGTTTCTGGCAGTTGCATGGCATAGATGCCAAAGTTATAGGATGTAATGTTATATCCCCGTCGCTGTAATTCGGCGTCAAAGATGCTAGGGATAATATGGCGGTAGGTGCGACTAGAACCGATAAAGATAGCGTTATAGTTTTGTTTGGTGGCGGCAAAAGTTGTCAGTTTGGGGGTGACTACGGGGATTTCTGGGGGGGGTAAAATTAGCCTGATGCCGAAGGTTGTCCCGGCGAAAGCACCGAAAAAGATGGCGAAGTAGGAAAAAAGCCGCTGCCAGTGGCTTGTTTTGGCGGTTTTCACGCGCTGTTACCTCTAATATCGTTTCTGTTGTGTCAGATCACCACTGCATCCCTGTTCAAGAGCGTACCACGGGGGGTAGGGAAATCCGAATCCCTGACGGGGGGCAATCCCCGATTATGATGGGGACGGATATCGCCCAAAATCAATTGTGGTAGGGGTGATTCGCGAATCGCCCCGACAAACCGGGGGCGGATTACCCCGAAATCAGGCGGAAGATACCGCACTCGCATATATTATCAGCACTAAGGGATAGTTATGACGGTTCTGGAACAAGGCACGATTACGATTCATACCGAGAATATATTCCCGATTATCAAGAAGTCTCTATACTCTGACCATGAGATTTTCTTGCGGGAGCTGGTTTCCAACAGCGTGGATGCTATATCTAAGCTGAAAATGGCGGGACTGTCTGGGGATTTCAGCGGTGACAGCGGCGAGCCGGAAATCACGATCGCCCTGGACAAAGACAACAAAACCTTGTCTATCTCCGACAACGGCATCGGGATGACCGCCGAGGAGGTGAAAAAGTACATCAACCAAGTGGCCTTCTCTAGTGCCGAGGAATTTATCCAAAAATTCAAAGGCACGGCTGACCAGATTATCGGCCATTTCGGTCTCGGTTTCTACTCCTCGTTTATGGTAGCCAAAAAGGTAGAAATCGACACCCTCTCGTACCAGGAAGGAGCTACCGCCGTTCACTGGTCCTGCGACGGTTCCCCAATGTTCCAACTAGAGGAGTCCTCCCGCACTACCAGAGGCACTACCGTCACCCTGACTCTGGGAGAAGAAGAGCAAGAGTATCTAGAAGCCTCGCGCATCAAGCAGTTGGTGAAAACCTACTGCGATTTTATGTCGGTTCCCATCAAACTGGACGGGGAAACCATCAACCGCCAAAAGGCCCCCTGGCGGGAGTCTCCCAGCAACCTCACCAAAGAGGATTACCTGGAATTTTATCGCTACTTGTACCCGTTCCAGGAGGAACCTCTGTTATGGGTGCATCTGAAAACTGATTATCCGTTTCTGATTAATGGCATTCTTTATTTCCCCAAACTGCGGCCAGATGTGGATGTGACGAAGGGGAATATTAAGTTATTCTGCAATCAGGTGTATGTGAGCGACCACTGCGAGGAAGTAATTCCTAAGTTTCTGCTGCCCATGCGGGGGGTGATTGACAGTCCTGATATCCCGTTGAATGTGTCCCGTAGCGCGTTGCAGATGGACCGCACGGTGCGGAAAATTGCCGATTTTATTGCCAAGAAGGTGGCCGATCGGCTCAAGGAACTATACAAAAACAACCGCGCCGAATACATTAGCTGCTGGCAAGATGTGGGCACTTTCGTTAAATTTGGTTGCCTCAACGACGACAAATTTAAAAAACAAGTAGAAGATATCATCATCTTCCGCACCACCGCCAACCTGGCCCCCGCCTCTCCCGAAACTCCCGCTGTAGAGGTGCAGTCTGGCGAAGGGGACGTATGGCAAGAAGCCACCCCCAGCGGCGACAAACTAGACGGACCGAGTTACACCACCCTCCCGGAATACCTGGAACGGAACAAAACTCGCCATGAAAACCGGGTTTTCTATGCCACCGATGAGGTCCACCAAGCCCAATACATAGAACTGCACAAAAGTCAAGGGCTAGAAGTCCTATTTATGGACTCCTTCATCGACCCCCACTTTATCTCGTTCTTAGAGCGGGAATACCGCGATGCCAAATTCTCGCGGGTGGACTCGGACCTAGACGAGACGCTGTTGGATAAGGAGAAAAAAGCCTCGGAAATCGTGGACCCCACCACGAATAAGACCCGCAGCGACCAAATTAAAGAAATCTTTGAGCAGGCCCTGAATAAACCCAAAGTCAATATCCGCACGGAGGCCCTCAAGTCAGAAGACCCCCAAGGGGCACCCCCAGCGATGGTCCTGTTGCCAGAATTCCTGCGCCGCCTGCGAGATATGAATGCTTTGGTAGCTCAGGAAATGGCACAATTCCCAGAGGAGCATATCTTGTTGGTGAATACCAGTCACCCACTAATTCAAAATCTGGTGAATTTGACTCAGGGTAGTATTATTGGGAGTGAGAAATCGCCTTCGGCGGAGTTGGCAAATATGATTTGTCAGCAAGTTTATGAACTGGCTTTGATGGCGCAAAAAGGTTTTGACGCTGACACGATGAAATCTTTTGTGGAGCGGTCTAATAAACTGTTGACCCAACTAAGCGATAAAGCCTTGAAGGGGTAAGTTATTGGTCATTTGTCATTGGTCATTTGTCCCTTGGATGAGAAACCGGGTTTCTGAATCAAGTCCTCGTGTTTGGACAGAGGCTGTCCACAAGAAACCCAGTTTCTGTGGAACAAAGGACAAATGACCAATGACAAATGACAAATGACAAACAACAAATAACTAATTAATGGAGACTTGGGCAAGGGAACGGACGCGGTTTATTTTTGACCCGATCGCCAATAGCATCGGCAAACTGGGCATTAGTCCCAACGCCCTCACGGTGATGAGTTTACTGCTCAACCTAGTGGCGGCGGTTTTGATTGCCAAAAGTTATATTTTCTGGGGCGGGATGCTGATGGCGTTTGTCGCCATGCCTCTGGATGTGTTAGATGGCACCTTGGCGCGGGCCCTGAACCAGGAAACTAAATTCGGCGCTTTTCTGGACTCGGTACTCGATCGCTTCTCAGAAGCCGCCATCTGCTTAGGACTCATTGCTCTATTTGTACAGAGCCAAGACACCTGGGCAATATTTGGATGCAGCTTGGCGATGTTCGGGTCCGTGATGGTGAGCTACACCCGCGCTCGCGCCGAAGGTTTGGGCATCGAATGCCGCGTGGGAATACTCACCCGACTGATGCGAGTAGTGGTGATGGCGATCGGGTTAATTGGCAACGTGGTCGTATTTGCCATCTGGACCCTCGCCATCCTCAGCTTATTTACCTCCATCCAGCGCATCGCTCACGTTTATCAGGCGACTCGCACTCAGGAATAGGACGGGGGGACCAGGGGACGGGGAGTGTGGGGAGTGTGGGGAGTGTGGGGAGTGTGGGGAGTGTGGGGAGTAATCTTCCCCCTCTTCCCCCTCTTCCCCCTCTTCCCCTGCTCCCCCCTGCCCCCCTGCCCCCCTGCCCCCCTGCCCCTCTTCCCCGGTCACCGCCTCCCTACGGGACCCATGCGGTCAATGGGCCGAAATTTTCCAATTTGCGGGTAGCGACCTGGGCGGCAAACCGGCCCACTTGCTCTAAGTCGGACGATCGTATGCGTTGGTAAATATAACCCGCGACATAAGTATCACCGCAGCCAGTGGGGTCGATGGTTTGTTGGGGAGGAAAAGCGGGAATTTGATAAAACTTGCCCTGATGATAGACGAGAGAACCCTTACTCGCCGCTGTCACCAGGACTTCTTTTGGCCCATAACTGCCTAGGACTACCGCCGCTGTTTCGTGATTTTGTTCTCCCGATAAAAGCCGCGCCTCTTTTCTATCTACTTTCAGGATATCGATATAACTCAACCCGGCTTGTTTATCTACCCAAGGAACATTGACCACTTCTCCGGTATCAGTGACTTGGCGTAAAAAACCTTGGCCATCTAAACACATATAATGGCATTTTTGGGATGCGGCAGCCCAAAAGTCGGGGGCGATATCTTGATTGGTGAGAGCGCCGATGTGGAAGAATTTGGCGTTAACTGCAGCTACATCGGCGGCGGTAAATGGGGCGGCGATGGCACCGACACGCTGCAGGCGATCGTCCAGGTTGGCACTCTGGTAAATGTTTTCAAAAACCGTAGTTTCCGGGCTTTCTTGCCAAAACACCGCAATCCCCCGATCGTCTAATTCCGCCAGCAAATTATCTCGGTCTTTCCCAGAAGTTTTGGTAATTACCGCCACCTGCAATCCCAAGCTGTTTAAAGCAATGGAAGTATAGTAAGCTGTACCACCGGGCTGCTCTTTTTTTACCTCACCGTTAACCCGAATGATATCTTTAGTAATGTGACCGATAACGCAAACATCAAACATATTGGTCATTTGTCATTTGTCATTTGTCCTTTGACATCTTACCAGAGAACGAAGCGCCCAGAAACTGGGTTTCTGCGGAGAATCCCCGTTTAGCTCCGAGGCGATTCATAGAAACCCGGTTTCTCACCCGTATTCATAGAAACCTGGTTGATTTGTCATAATTGCTCTAATTTAGATTGCAGCTCAATTAAATCTGGATGTTGCATAATATCGAGTTGGCCTACCCAGTTTTTAAAAAAATTATCTATAGGTATGTATCTATTATTTTGGCGCTGCATCTGTTTTTGGATATCTTTGCCATGAAACCAAATTATATATGCCTTATTATGCCAAAAATCAGGACCGGCAAATTGGGCTAGATATTCAGCCAAGCCAGATTCAAAGCGAGATACTGTTATCGCCTCAACATCGCGGCGAAATGGTTCGATAATTTCCTGCCGAGCGGCAGTTTTACACTCTTCTATCTCAAGAGAATCAGGCAGGTTGCCACTGCCACCAGTCCAAGTGGTTCTTAGCTGAGAACGCGCCCCAGTCATCCGTAACAAATCGCCTAATGCCCATCTCACTGCTTGATAGTATTGCAGGCTCCTAGCACTAGATTCTATCCACTGTGAAATTGCCTCAATTCCAGGAGAATCCCCATGCCCCCATTTGGCTGTAGGATTTTCCTGCTTTTCGGCATATTTAGCTTGCCAATAGGCATGAATTAATTCCGGTTCTAGCAAATAATTCTCAATACAGGCGCGATGAGTCATCCAGATGCGTCGATTGGCTCCGGGAATCAGCCGCACATTTGGGGAAGGGAGGGCATCGAAGTCGCGATCGCGAAATATTATATAACTTTGATCCTGCATCTGAGCGGGAAAAAAATACCCTCGAGCAAAATCAGAAAATGCGAACTTACCACCAGAGGGCACAATTTCTATATTTGCTGGTAATTGCAGCACTTTGTCTAGTAATTGGTAGTCTAAACTGGTTTCCTGACCCTCACAGAAAACAAATTTCCTCACAATAGTCATCAAATCACACCTCGACTGCTACCCTTTCTTCTACCCTAATTATATGGGCATTTGGTACTAATGCTGCCACGGAATCAGAATGTGTGGTCATAATAAATTGATTATTTTTGCCTAATTTGGGCAAAACTCTTAGCAAGGCTTGCTGCATGGGCGGGTGTAAGTGCAGCTCAAGTTCATCAATCAGAATCACTGAATTGTGAATATTCCAATTCACGAAATCTACAATCATCGGGAAAATCGCCCGTTCGCCGCCAGACATTTCGGAAATTTCATAATGATTTTTGCCGTCATAGAGATAAAACCAGGGTTCGCTCAGGATGTCATCGATATTTTCGCGGGGGATAGGACTTTCAAAGTTGCGGCGGGGAAAGAGTTGTTTATATGTGCTTTCAATTTCGGCATACACATCCTTTTGGCCGGGACGGAGTTTAATTTTGCCTGTTTCTACAAATTCATGGAATTGGCGCCACTTGGAAAGCCGATCGCGCAAATTATCCTCAGTAATTTCCACTTGTTTATCCGGGTCTTCCGTGGTTAAACTGGTAGCAGTGCGCTGCTCTGTGTACCAAAGCACTGTCCCCACACGCTCCAACACCTGAAAACCTTCAGAGCGCACCAGTTGCTTGGCATATCGTCTGCCTTGAAACTGAAACAATTCCGCCGCATTGTCCGCCTGCACCCGATCGCCCAACCAGCGCAGCTTCACCAGATGACTTTCTCCAGGTGCCACTGGCAAATCGTGACCCATCTGTTGTAATTTCTGATGAAACTCGCCGATGGCTTGGAGTTCTGACTTAGAAAACTGCACCTGAATGCTCACATCGGACTCAAATCTGTTCCAGTTACTGGCCAGTAGTTCATAATTAAATCCTGGCCAGGTCAAGTCTGATGGACTCTTTAACCTACCCGTAGCCTTACCTAAAGCGGCAGCGATCGCCTGGAGAACAGTAGTTTTACCAGAGCCATTCATGCCAATCAGCAAAATCAAATCTTGGGCTAAACCCGTTTCCTCATCGGTAAAATCCAAGTTTAGCTCCCGAAATTTCTTAAAATACTTTAGCTGTAAAGATTGCACTTTCATAAGTCATTCTTGGGATATTTATCGAAAAACTATTAGAGGATATTTGTCATTTTTCCTGGCTGATTATACCATCGGCTATGGGGGCAAATCATTCGGTCAAGCCCCTGACATCCCGAATGCAAAAGTTAGAAGATGGCGGGGATAATCTTTTTTAATTTGACATTTAGCCCTCACCGCTGAGGTTTGGGCAATAATGGCTCAAGTAATTCCCCCTCGGCATCACTGATATCTGTAGCTTCAGAATGACGTAGCATTGTGCTGACCTTGAATTTTGATATAATTGATTATAGCTCCTAGCTTACCATATTTCTGACTTGAATCTATTTTTTTATGTTTTTTTTATAAACTGTCCCTAAAGCCCAACTACAAAACTTCCGGGATGTAACCGGCTAATTAAGGATGACCATCCGTGCTATCATATGTGGGGGAGCCTTTCTGTATCCCGTTTTCCTGTAGTTTCGCGGTGAGGATATGGCGGAAAAATACGAATCTGAAGGAAATATCATATTTTGGGGTGATGCTGGGCAGGTTTTATCCCAGGAAATTGCCTCGGAGTCTGTGGATTTGATTTTTCTCGACCCACCTTATAACATCGGCAAAAAATTTGCCGATTTCCATGATAAGTGGGAATCGGAAGCCGAATATATAAGCTGGGCATATCAATGGCTGGATGAATGTATGCGGGTACTGAAACCATATGGCACTATGTATGTCATGGCCAGCACCCAAGCTATGCCTTACTTTGACCTTTATCTCAGACAAAAGCTAACTATTCTCAGTCGAATTGTCTGGTATTATGATAGTTCTGGAGTGCAAGCAAGAAAATATTTCGGCTCTTTGTATGAACCTATCCTTTATTGTGTGAAAGACAAGAATAATTATATTTTTAATGACCAGGACATAAAAATACCAGCTAAAACTGGGGCGGAGAGGAAGCTAATAGATTACAGGAAGCCAGTGCCAACTCTATACAATACGGAGAAATTACCGGGTAATGTGTGGTACTTCCCCAGGGTCAGATATCGGATGGCGGAATATGAAGAACATCCCACGCAAAAGCCGGAGGCATTGTTAGAAAGAATGATTTTGGCTAGTAGTAATGAAGGCAGTATCGTCCTTGACCCATTTGCTGGCAGTTTTACCGCTGCTGCTGTGGCGAGACGCTACTTCAGAAAGTCTCTGAGCATAGAATCTCAGCTCAAATATTGTAAAATTGGCATGAGACGGGTTTTTGGCTGGGGAGAATATCAAGGAGAAAAGTACCTACAGTGAATCTAACTCTTTGATATACTGTCTCAGTACGGGGGATATGGTGTAAACATTGCTGGTTTTTTCCACGAAGCAACGCCGCGATAGAGATTGCAGGACGTTTAGTAAATCTGATGACAAAATTTGTCCCTTTTCTAGCAATTTGGCAAGGCTGACTGACTCGGTTTCCTCAGCCAATAGGGACATCACTTGTTTTTCTATTTCTGATAGGCGATGATACTGTTGGTGTAAAATGTCTTTTAAATCTTCTGGCAATGATATGGTATCATTTTGCAGGAACTCGGTGAGGCTGCATCCTGACTCTTCTATGAGAGTGGCGGCGCATTTTAACCATAAGGGGTTGCCTTGGTAGTGGTGAATGAGGTCTTCCCAGTCTCCTGCTGCTGTCACCTCTCCATCCTGGAAGATTTCTAGGCAGGCGGGGGGGTTTAAACCGGTGAGGGTTAAGGTGCGAATGTGGGTGTTTTTGTTTTGGTGTTGAGCCAGTTCTCTGGGTTGTTCCCAACCGACAAGTAGAACGCAACTGTTATGGGATAATTGGTCTATCTGTTTGAAGAAGGTGCGGTATTCTTCACAGCTTGGTTTGTAATGGCCAGCCAGTTCACCGCTGGAGAAAAGGTGGTGGATGTCGTCTAAAATTATGAAGCAGCGATGTTTTTGCAGGTGTTTGAGCAGGGTGGTGGGTTTGTGGTGATGGGAGAATAAGTCTATGAGGTCGGCTTGGAAGTGGGCAAATGTTGTGGTATTGTCTAAAGTGCGCCAAACTACGTAATCAAACTGATGTTGGATTGACTGGGTGAGCTGCACTGCTAGCGCGGTTTTGCCCATACCGCTGAGGCCATTGATTGCTACTAGGTGGCAGTTTTGTTGTAAAATCCAGTGGTGCAGGGTTTGCAGTTCGCTGGCGCGATCGGACAAAGCACCCAACTGCGGCATCTCGCTTAAATCTTGATGCAGCTTTACCTTTGGTTTTGGCTGAGATGTTCCCTGGTGGGGTGAATG
Organism: Oscillatoriaceae cyanobacterium M33_DOE_052; assembly: GCA_015296065.1. GTDB lineage: Bacteria > Cyanobacteriota > Cyanobacteriia > Cyanobacteriales > Laspinemataceae > Koinonema. Next base: position 14,482 of record DVDU01000201.1, read on the forward strand.
TGGGTTAGTTAGATGGGGCGGATGTTTATTATTATCTAAACAGAAGTTAACCGGGCTATTTTGCAATTGTTGTGCTACAATGCTTTTTGATGAAAATAGGGAAACTTGAAATCTCTGCATCGCGGAGCGAAAATTGGATTTATTCACTTTTTCCCCCAATTGTTCTGTCAGTATTTGCCATAATTCTGCTCCTACCTGTCTCACCCGGTCTTCAGAGCGGTTAGAAGCTGTGGCAATTTCGCGATAGTCCTCATCTTCCCAGGTCCGCCGCAGAATCTTCTCTTGCAGGTCATTAAGGTGCTTACCTGTGTGGGCAAACACCAGCTCGTCGGCGAGTTTTAACACTTCCTCTAGGTTCATACGGTAGATGGGAGGTTGGCTGTTGCAGAACATTTTAGCACATTTTCCCCCATTCCCCCAGATTACCGGATATGTCACCACATTTTGCCACATTTCCACATTTTTACTCATATTTTAGCATATTTCAGGATGTTTCCGCATATTTTGGCGGCGATTAACGGTGGAAAATCGCCACAAAAGTCAGGGGACTTGGTGTGGAAAAAGGAAAATTTTTGGGGTAGATTGGATTTCAGTAGGTTGCCAAGGCTTAGCCAACCATCAGCGAGGCGATTAGCCTGACAGTTTTACGTGCTTCTTTTTTAGCGGAAGCGGGGATACGGCAGGTGCTGGCTGCATGGATGACTAGGCCGGGTAAAATCAAGGAGGTGGAGAATTTAGCAAGTCCTCAGACTGTGATGGAGGCGCAGTTGCATTGGCTGTGGTTCTGTTCCGGCTCAGTGAGTTGAAGGAGTCATACCGTCGGTTTTAGCTGTTGGGGAGGATATTGTGACATTACCTTTTATTGCTGGTGTCGGGCAACTCCTAGCCCCGATCGGCTATTTTTTTAATAGTTTGGTACAGGCCAGAAATGCTGATTTATCAGCGTCGGTTAACTTAGCGTTGGCCAGCAAGCAGAAAGACATCGCGGACTCGCAGCGCCAGACACAACGAGACATCGCATACCAAAACTTGGAACAAGCCAAAGAAATAGCTGAGAAACAGCGAGAAACACAGCTAAAACTGGCTTACCTGAATATTGCCTGTCAAACTGAGCTAGAGGCAAGGCGAGAGGATTTCCAGATAGGACTTGAAAGAAGTCGCCAGCAGTTCCAGGAAAGGATGGAACACTTGAGGTTTGGGCAGCAAGTTTCGCTGGAGCAGGCTAGACAAGATTTTCAGTTGAAGCTGAACAGCTTGCAGTACCAACAGCAGCAAGAAATTCAATCTTTTATTCAGAGTGTCAACTGGGCAATCAATGAAAAAAATCTAAATTTTCAGCAGTGGCGAGCTGAGCAGGAGATGATGCTCCAGAAGGACCTAGCAGAGTACAATCGCCAGACCCAACTGGCTATAGCTAGTTACCAACGGGAAACCGCATTTCTCTTACCTGAAGTCCAAAGAATTTTTGACAATTGGCCGCTTACACTCGCTCCCGCTCAGATTCTTGACTCCCATTATGGTAATGGCCCGGTGCCATTGCGAGTGGTGATTTCTCCGCCAGAGGTAGATTTTGACAGGTTCGAGCGCGCTTCTAACCAGTATTTTCCTAAAATCGAGAAACGGTTGGCTGAAGGATTGGGTCAATTTCTGAGTTCCAACTATCCGCTTAATAGTGCAACTAGACCCACAGAGCTATTAGATGGTGCTTGGGAAAGCAAGCGGTTTCGCGGAGGTGCGAGTATCAAGTCCCTGTTTGGGATGCTGAAATCAGAGCCGATGTTGATTCTAGAGTCAGATGTTGATGGGGATTATGTAAATTTCCGCATTGCCTACTGGAGTTTAGGAGCTGATACCTATTGCTATGAAAGGATTATATCACGACTGCCTTATCGAGACATTCTTTATGAATCAGCTAAAGCTCGTGCTTTAAAGTGGAAGACAGAAACCCAAGAAAAACTTTTAGCGCTTGGGCTTAGCTTAGAAGAGGTCAATCAGAGGTATGGGGGAGATAATGCTATCAATTTAGCCATCCTTGAGGAGGAAGAAAAGTTTAGACGGCATGGCGTGTCAATCGAACGTCACTACAAGGTAAATAGTGAAGATTGGGATTATCTATGTCAGGTTTTGGTGAGTTTCCATAGTTTGGTAGCGGGGTGGATTGCCGACGCTCATTATCTGCTACAATATGATGTGAATCCTTTATTGCCAGAGCTGTTATCCCAGTTAGTTAACGATGAATCGGCATTGCCTGTGGCTGAGTTGATTCAAGCGGTAGTATCAGGATATAAGACTGTGTTTAAAGCCCTAAAAGCTGACCAGGCTTATCGTGTACCTGAACTACATTTGGAGGTAGCTAAAGGCTTATCTCATTTACAGGATAAATCCTGGGCGAAGGAGCTGGTGACTGATTCCATCGCATCTTTTTTGGAAAGTCGCGGCTTATACCGATTAGAAGCTGTTGGGGATTTGGAGGTGATGAAGTCGTTTTTAGCGGCAGGAGACGATGAATATTTAGAAAAGCTGAACAACTGTTTAGCCAGACTTAAGCCAGCACATACGGTAGCTGAAGCCGATACCCTAATCAATACCTGGCGACAGCTAAAAATTAGAGATACAACCTATCCAGGTTATCGGGTAAATAACCGGATTGTTGGTGATGCTCTCAAAGCTTATGTTTTCACTGTGCCTGATGAGCCTGCTCCATCTGTTGACCTACCGCCCACGACAGTACAACAACCTACGGAACCGCTGGGTTCAACCAAGGGGGAAATTCATCCACAGATTTTTTCTGGTCGAGCTACGGTTCAAGGAAGTGGATTACGCTACCGGAATAGCCGGAACTGGGGAGACAAGGATGTGAGAACAGTGGTTAATAATCAACCTGTAGATTTTAATGCTTGGGCTGAAGGCGAAATGGTAGAATACAAAGACAAGAAAAGTAACGTTTGGTTTCGGGTTGCTAAGACAGAATTATGGCTGCCTAGTGTTTACATACATTTAGATGAATCCATTTCAATCGGCGCCCCGAACAGCTAATTGAGAAGGTTTCTGCGCTTCTGTCCCTAGGGAATTGGGGCATGGTATGATTGACATTTCGGGTTTCAAATAAATCTTGAGAAACCGGGTTTCTGCGATAATCTTTGCATCTGAACCGAGATTTGGTTAAGAAACCCGGTTTCTGGATACCGAGATTTGGTTAAGAAACCCGGTTTCTGAAGCAGCCGATAGTTGAGCCGATCGGCTTCGCCCCTAGATGACGCCGTGCCCCTTGTCTCCAGGGGTTGATCACGGGGAATTTCCGTTTTTGTCCTGGGACTTTCATAGAAGGTTTCTTGCCTCTGGTGGGGGGCACGGCATTATTGATATTTCGGGTTTCAGATAAATATTGATGACGCCGTGCCCCTACCAATATGATTGAATTTATCATCTAATGGTTGACAAATTTAGCAATCTATACTATAATGAGAAGAGACAATAAATAAGTTTAAATACGTGGTTAAGCAGTGGAGGCAAAAGATGAGTGACGTTAAAACGATTACTATGGAAATTTCTCCGGAAGAATGGGAGCGCCTGCAAGCTGAGGCAGACAGACTGGCGGTGCCCATTGATACCTTAGCCCAAAGGATGCTGAGTAACGGAATTGCGCAAATTCAGCCCCCCATTGACAAAGAAAAGGCGCTGAGGGCTTTAGACGGGTTACGTGAACTAGCCAAAAGCCTGCCCCCCACAGATGCGGTAGAATTGGTGCGCGCTGGTCGGGAAGAGTTGGAACAGCGGGGGATATTTTAGTCAATGCCTGTAGTGGTTGATTCTAATATCCTAGTGGTTCTCGCTAACGGAGAGCCTCGCAGTGAGTCAGCACAGAGGTTGTTCCGAGATTGGACTGAGCAAGGAATAGGGATTCATGCTCCGGTGTTGGCTTACTACGAGATTGCTAACGCCTTGACCAGATTGGTTGCTGCTGGCTCCTACTCCCAGGACCGACTGCCAGACGCTTGGGCTTTGATTGCTGATTTGCCCATAACTTACCACGAGTTCTCTCAGGGGATTAGGGTTGTAGAAATTGGGTTATCTTTGGGGCGTCAGAGTGCTTATGATGCAGCTTATATCGCTCTGGCTCAAGAATTAGGAGCGGAATTATGGACTTTAGATGGTCCGCTTTATCGCAATGCAGTTGGGTTGGGTTTCCCGGTGCAATTGTTAAGCTGAAGGTTAGTGGTGCTACTCACCCATATAGAGCGGTTTCTGGGTGAAGGACACGGCAATGCCGTGTCCCTACACCTAGGTTCGTAGTTGGGCTTTAGCCCAAAAATCATCTGGGCTGAAGCCCAACTACAAACCTGACAAAATTACTACGTCAAATATACTGGCGCATGAATTTATCGATGCGGTCCATGCCTTTCTCAATGGTTGCCATGTCGGTGGCGTAGGAAAGGCGGATGCAATCATCAGCACCGAAGGCTATTCCAGGAATGGCGGCTACTTGTTGGTTTTCTAGTAGCTGTTTGCAGAATTCTAGGGATTTCAGCCCGGTTTTGCTGATGTTGGGGAAGACGTAAAAGGCGCCGTCGGGTTTGGGACAGGTGAGTCCGGGGATGGTGGCGAGTCGATCGAGTATGAACCGCCGCCGATCGGCAAAGGCGAGCCGCATTTCCTCCACACAGTCTTGGGATGATTCCAAAGCCGCGATCGCCCCATATTGGGCAAACGTGCAAATATTAGAAGTGCTGTGACTTTGCAAGGTACTAGCGGCTTTAATAATCTCCAACGGTCCGGCGAGATAACCCAAACGCCACCCCGTCATAGAATAAGCCTTGGCAAACCCATTGCTAATCAGCGTGCGGGCAAATATTTCCGGTCCAAAAGAACCGATACTCACATGCTCCGCCCCATCATAAAGCAGCTTTTCGTAGATTTCATCGGATACCACCAGGATATCTTTCTCTACCACCACTTCGGCGATCGCTTTAACTTCCGCAGGCGAGTACACCATCCCCGTGGGGTTAGACGGAGAATTAAACACCAGTAACCGCGTCTTAGAAGTGCAAGCCGATCGCAACTGGTCCGGGGTAATTTTATATCCAGTTTCCTCAGTGGTGGGGAGGATGACCGGGACCGCATCCGCTAACCGCACCATCTCCGGATAGCTCAACCAGTAGGGAGCGGGGATAATCACCTCATCCCCAGGGTTGAGCAGGACCATCATCAAATTGTATAGGGAGTGCTTACCGCCATTCGTGACCATGACATGATCGGCGGCGTAGTTCAGACCATTATCGGTTTGGAGTTTTTTGGCGATCGCCGCCCGCAACTGGGGCTCCCCCGCCACCGGCCCATACTTAGTCTTCCCCGCATCCAGAGCTTTGGCGGCGGCGGCTTTAATATGCTCCGGGGTGTCAAAGTCCGGTTCCCCAGCGCTAAAACTGCAAACATCGATGCCCTCAGCTTTCATCGCTTTGGCTTTGGCGGCGATCGCCAATGTTAAGGAGGGCGTTACCTCACCGACTCTTGCTGCCAATTTCATGGCTTTCCTTGTTGCTTGAAACATTCCTGGCTGATTTCGCATTACACTTGAGAGTACCTCAAACCCCAGGGGGGACAAGAGAGGCTAGAGCAGGGGAGATCCTCCAGGCATTACCAGTTTGACGATATGATATCAAAGCGTCGAGGGACGATTCGTTAACAATCTTTTTCAGATATTGAAAAAAAGATAATAAAAACATGAGAGTTGCCATCACAGGTGCCACGGGATTTGTCGGACCTCGCTTAGTAGCGCAGTTACAGGCTCGTGGAGACGAAATCTTGGTGTTGACGCGGAATGTGGAGCGGACCCGCCGCGTCTTTCCCGCCGCCACCTTTCCCAAAGTGAACATCGCCGCCTACAAACCCACAGAATCCGGGGATTGGCAGGGGCTAATTGCCGGTTATGATGGGGTAGTCAACCTCGCTGGTGCCGCTATTGCGCAGGAACGCTGGACGGAAGCTCGGAAGCGGGAAATCATGGATAGCCGCAAACTGGGCACAGCCAAAATTGTCGAAGCCATCCTCGCCGCCAACCCCAAACCCAAGGTTTTGGTGAATTCTTCCGCGATCGGCTACTATGGCACCAGCGAAACCGCCGCCTTTGACGAAGCCAGCCCCCCAGGGGGTGATTTTCTCGCCGCCGTCTGTCGGGAGTGGGAGGCGCAAGCCCAAAAAGTCACCGGCCCCCGGTTGGCGATCGTCCGTACAGGCATTGTCTTAGGCAAAGAAGGTGGAGCCTTAGCCAAAATGATTCCCGCCTTCCAACTATTTGCCGGAGGACCCATTGGCAGCGGGCGCCAGTGGTTCTCTTGGATTCATCGCGATGATTTGGTAGCCTTAATTATCCGCGCTTTGGATGATGCCCAATTTCAAGGTATCTTCAACGCTGTTGCCCCCAACCCCGTGCGCATGGGTGAGTTTTGTAAAACCCTCGGAGCCGTGATGAACCGACCATCGTGGATGCCAGTACCGGAATTTGTGCCCCAACTGCTATTAGGAGAAGGCGCCAAAGTCGTCACCGAAGGTCAGCAAGTCTTTCCTAAACGCACTTTAGCCCTAGGATTTGAATATCAATATCCCACCTTAAAACCCGCTTTGACACAAATATTCTCATCTCGTTAAATGTGCCTGTAGGGTGGGCATTGCCCCACAGCGTGGTATTTTGGGCTACAGCCTGGTATTTTGGGCAATGCCCACCCTACAGTAGTTACAGAAAATCAAAACTCAAGGCCATAGATAATGTTGATATTAACCCAACGTTTACTCCCAGATGCTAGTGGCACACCGCCCCAATACAATCTATCGTTAACAGCAGACGATCGTACCCGCAGCCGCCATCGGTTTGAAACCGAAGAAGGAGAAGAAGTGTATCTCAATTTACCCAGAGGCACAATTCTACAAGATGGGGATCGGCTCGCCTCAGAAACCGGGGAAATCGTCGTCCTCGTCACCGCCAAACCAGAACCCATTCTCACCGTCACCGCCCATACCCCATTAGATTTATTACGAGCGGCATATCATTTAGGCAATCGTCACGTTTCCTTAGAAATTACACCCAATTATTTACGTCTTAGTAACGATTCCGTGCTAAAAGCAATGTTGCTCCAACTGGGGTTACAAGCAATAGAAGAAATCGCCCCCTTTTATCCCGAAACAGGCGCATATCATCACAGTCATAATCACGAGTAAAAGGCGATGGCAAACATAACCAGTTTAATCTAAGCATTCAATCATCTAATTTTTGAAAAAACTTACACTTTTAAAATTTAAATTATAAATTCAAATTTTACCCGCAGCCAATCAAATGCTCAACAACTTTTCTTTATTAGCCTTATTACAGTTGGCTAGTACCAGCTTACCCGTAGGCGCATATAGCTACTCTGAAGGGTTAGAATTTCTGGTAGAGCAAGGAGTGATTAACAATGCAGAAGATTTGAAAAAATGGATAGAATCATCATTGCAGGAGGGAGGAATTTATTTAGATGCAGCGGTGATGCTACGCTCCCTTAGAGCCGCAGCCTTGGGAGATACAGCCAGATTAAAATACTGGAATAATTGGGCATCAGCATCTAGAGAAACAGAAGAACTGCGGCAACAAAGCTGGCAAATGGGTAATGCTTTGATGCGGTTATTCCTGGCTTTAATACCAGATTCAGAGGCAGTAATTGCTCATCATTGGCAGGAGCAGGAATGCAATTTCTCGATTGCCTTTGGTATCGCCGCTGCTTATTGGCAAATCCCCACCGAATCCGCTATATTGGGATATTTACAAAGTTGGACATCTAATTGTATCGGAGCTGGGGTGAAACTGATTCCCTTGGGGCAAACGGCGGGGCAACAGTTATTATTAAATTTACAACCAATCCTGGTGGCGGCGGCGCAAGACATCCTCACCGTAGCGGATGAGGACTTGAGTAGTTGTACTTGGGGGCTATCCTTAGCCAGTATGCACCATGAAACGCAATATTCCCGTTTATTCAGGAGTTGAAATTGGCGTCAGATGAAGCCATCACCCCTACCCCCCAATGAATCGGCATCCCCCCTACCACCCTTTGAAAGGGGGGAATAAATTTCAACGGAATTGATATAATATCTAACTACGGAGAAATAGAGAATAGCTATGAGTGCTTTTCGGGTGGGAATTGCTGGCCCAGTGGGGTCGGGAAAAACGGCTTTAGTGGATGCTTTGTGTAAGGCAATGCGGGAGCAGTATCATTTGGCTGTAGTGACGAATGATATTTATACTCAGGAAGATGCACAATTTTTAGTCAGGTCTCAGGCTCTGGAGCGGGAACGGATTATCGGCGTAGAAACCGGCGGTTGTCCGCATACGGCGATTCGGGAAGATGCTTCCTTGAATTTAGGAGCGATCGCCCAACTGGAAAGGCAGTTTAGCCACCTGGATATCGTCTTTGTGGAAAGTGGCGGTGATAACCTAGCCGCCACCTTTAGTCCAGAATTAGTGGATTTAACCATTTATGTGATTGATGTGGCGGCTGGTGATAAAATCCCGCGCAAAGGGGGACCCGGTATTACCAAATCTGACTTGCTCGTGATTAATAAAATTGACTTGGCTCCTTTTGTGGGGGCAGATTTGGCGGTGATGGAGCGGGATGCTCGCAAAATGCGGGGCGATCGACCCTTTACCTTTACCAATTTAAAGACCAAAGCCGGACTAGAAACCGTCATCGAGTTTATCCGTGTTCATCTGGTGTAGAATCAAGTCTTACCCCCATCTGCTATTGTGTATTACTCACACTGGGGCAGCTTTGTGCTGACTTGATCAACCCTCATTGACTTATGCCGCCATGAACGGCAAGAGAACGTTAAAAATCGTAACATTAGCCAGAGTTGGCTGAGGGAAAATATTACAGGTTTTACCGCGACGGTTAAGAACAAGTTATGTATCAAAAAATACAACTTTTTTTGATAGCATCGCTTTAATATCAAAACCCTTAGCACCGAGCGAATTTCGGGAGGAGTCCAGAGCATGGCACATGGATTGGGACGACGTAAATTTTTACTATACAGTTCAGCAGCCCTGGGAAGCACTTTTCTGATTAAAGGTTGTGCAACGCCAACGCAAAATAGCACGGAAACCGGTTCTGGGACACAAGGAGAGCAAACTGCAGCCGGTGGCGGCGATACCATTAAGGTGGGTATCCTGCATTCCCTGAGCGGGACGATGGCAATTAGTGAAAAAAGTGTAGTGGATGCAGAACAGCTAGCGATCGAGGAGATTAACAACGCTGGCGGGGTTCTGGGCAAAAAAATCCAGGCGATCGTCGAAGATGGAGCATCCGACTGGCCCACATTCGCCGAAAAAGCCAAAAAACTCATTGATAGCGATAAAGTCGTCACCGTTTTTGGTTGCTGGACATCAGCCTCCCGCAAAGCCGTATTACCAGTATTTGAATCAAAAAACCATATGCTGTGGTATCCTGTGCAGTATGAAGGCCAGGAATGCTCTAAAAACATTTTCTACACCGGAGCAGCCCCCAATCAGCAGATAGAACCAGCAGTGGATTGGCTGTTAGAAAATAAAGGCAAACAATTTTTCCTCGTAGGTTCCGACTACGTATTTCCCCGCACAGCCAACACCATCATTAAAGCCCAGCTCGAAGCCAAAGGCGGCGAAACATTAGGAGAAGATTACATCCCCCTCGGCGGCACAGAAGTCACCCCGATTATTACCAAAATTAAAGCCGCTTTGCCCGAGGGGGGAGTAATTTTCAACACCCTGAATGGCGACAGCAACGTAGCATTTTTCAAACAAATGCAGGGAGCCGGGTTAACACCGGATAAATATCCCACCATGTCCGTGAGTATCGCCGAAGAGGAAGTTAGAGCGATCGGGCCAGAATATCTCAAAGGACATTATGCCGCCTGGAACTACTTCCAATCCGTAGATACCCCAGAAAACAAAAAATTTGTCGAGGCATTCAAAACCAAGTATGGCCAAGACCGCGTAACCAACGACCCAATGGAAGCCGCTTACATCATGGTTTACCTGTGGAAACAGGCAGTAGAGAAAGCAGCCAAAGCCGACGACCTCGAAGCCGTGAGAAAAGCCGCATTAGGGCAAACATTTCAAGCCCCAGAAGGCATGGTCACGATGAATAACAACCATCATATCGCCAAAACCGTGCGGATTGGAGAAATCGGCACCGATGGGATGTTTAAAATCGTTTACGCCACCCCCAAACCCGTGGATCCCATTCCCTGGAATCAATATGTAGCGGAAACTAAGGGCTACGCCTGCGACTGGTCCGACGCGGCTAAAGGCGGTAAATACAAGATGTAACTTACTGAGGCAATTTCAGAGTTGAGAATTGAAAAAATTCTCAGCTCTTTAGCCGCTGCCCATAAAAAATCAAATATATAGTAGTAGCCCCAAATCAAATGACAGTATTTTTCGAGAGTTTATTTAATGGGATAAGCATCGGAGCGGTTTTATTAATCGCCGCTTTGGGCTTAGGAATTGTCTTTGGCATTATGGGCGTGATTAACCTAGCTCATGGCGAATTAATGATGCTAGGAGCCTATACCACATTTCTCGTCCAAAATGCCTTTAAAGCCTTGGGAGAACCTTGGTTTAGCGGCTATATTATTGTCGCCATACCCGTGGCGTTTCTAGTAGCAGCAGCAGCAGGGTTGGCTCTAGAACGAGGCGTAATTCGCTATCTCTACGGTCGCCCCTTAGAAACCCTGCTGGCTACCTGGGGGGTGAGTTTAATTCTCCAACAGTTTGTCCGCCAGGTTAGTTGGGTAATGTGCATTCAAATTATCTTATTTTGTCTGCTATTTTTTGGCGGCTTGTGGGTGATGAAGCGGCGGCCAGATTTTGAGCGGATGCGGCAGTGGGCGATGGTAGTAATATTACCTCTAGCGGCAGGTATTGCCTTAGTCTGTGGGACGATTTTAGGGCAAATATTTAAATTAGCCGTTACCAAACCTTGGTTTGGGGCGCAGGGTGTAGATGTAACTGCACCGGGATGGCTGCGTGGCGGGTTGCCCTTGGGCAGTTTTCAATTACCTTTTGTGCGGTTATTTATTATCGCCTTGACTATCATTTGTGTGGTGGGAATTTACCTATTTTTGTTAAAATCTCCCTGGGGTTTGCGCATTCGTGCCGTTACCCAAAATCGGAGTATGAGTGCTTGTTTGGGCATTCCCACGCAAAAAGTAGATGCTTTGACATTTGCCCTAGGTTCTGGTTTAGCAGGAATTGCCGGTTGTGCCATTAGTTTACTCGGTTCCGTGGGACCAAATACGGGACAAAACTATATTGTAGATGCGTTTATGGTGGTGGTAGTGGGTGGCGTCGGCAAAATTGTGGGCACTGTGGTGGCAGCACTTGCTATTGGCCTCGTCAACTACATCATTGGTTCTGGTATCCTCGCCTTAATGGTATCCCCCGGTAATCCTCTGTTTGATTTCTTGACATTTTTTGCCACTACGAGTATGGCCAGAGTGATGGTATTTGCATTAATCATCATCTTCCTGCAATTACGTCCGGCGGGACTGTTCCCCCAAAAAGGACGCACCGTAGATGCCTAGACATCAGTGGGTTGATGTGCCAATTACAAAAGCGGGGGTCTAGATATGAAACCAAATAAAATTGCCGATGATGCCACAGCTCTCCCTCCCTGGGAGCAACTATGGGCAAAAATTTATACTTTTTCGCAACAGCAACCGCGCTGGTTTGAGATTTCTCTGGTGGGGGGAGCTGCCCTCTTCTTAATCGTCATTATGCCCCTGCTGCTGTCAGATTTTCGCCTGGACTTGCTGCAACGGTATTTAGCCTTAGCCATAGTCGCTTTGGGCATCGATTTAATTTGGGGTTATACGGGGATGCTGAGTTTGGGACATGGCATCTTTTTTGCCCTGGGTGGCTACGCGATCGCCATGCACATCAAACTACAAATTCCCGCCACCGCCAGCAACCAACTCCCCGAATTTATGAACCTCTACGGCGTGACCAAACTCCCCTGGTTTTGGCACCCCTTTGATTCCTTTCCCCTCACCATTATTGCCGTCTTCCTCATCCCCGCCATTCTCGCCGCCTTTCTGGGATACCTCGTATTCCGCAACCGCATCCGAGGCGTTTATTTCTCCATCCTCACCCAAGCCGCCACGATCGTCTTTTTTAACTTCTTCAACGGTCAGCAAAAACTCTTCAACGGCACCAACGGACTCACCGACTTTCAAACCATCTTAGGTTTCCCCATTTCCGACAATAAAACCCAATACGGATTTTACATCATCACCGTCCTCCTCTTAGTCGGTGGCTACGCACTTTGTCGGTGGCTCACCACCGGACGATTTGGCCGCCTGCTCGTCGCCATTCGCGATGATGAAACCCGCGTGCGCTTCTCCGGTTACGACCCCACCGGATATAAAGTATTAGTATTTGCCATTTCCGCCGCCTTAGCCGGAATAGGTGGCGCCATGTTTACCCTGCGTACCGGTATTATTTCCCCCAGAGCAATGGATATTGCCTTCTCCATAGAAATGGTGATTTGGGTCGCCGTGGGCGGACGCGCCACCTTAGTCGGAGCCATACTGGGCGCCTTATTAGTCAATTATGGCAAAAGCCTATTCAGCGAAAAATTTCCCGATATTTGGCTATTTTTCCAAGGTGCTATGTTCTTAATTGTGGTTTTGGTACTGCCCAATGGGATTATCGGCTGGTTGCGTACCGAAGGGATTGATTTATTCCGCAAAATCATCCGGCGTCCCCGCTATGTCGCCACCTATCCCCAATTAGAAGAAGACCCAGAAATCCAGCGGGAGCGGGAAACTTTGGAACCTTAGAATTGAACCGCCATTAATCCATATTTGCCGAGGTTATCCGTGAACGGAAAAATATTAGAAATTCAAAATTTAACTGTTAGTTTTGATGGCTTTAACGCCCTCAACAACTTAACATTTAGTATGAATACCGGTGAGTTGCGGGTGATTATTGGCCCCAATGGGGCGGGCAAAACCACATTTCTCGATGTCATCACCGGCAAAGTCAAACCAACCAAAGGCAGAGTTTTATTTAAAGGGCGGAATTTGCGGAAATTTTCCGAACATCAAATCGCTCGGTTTGGGGTGGGGCGGAAATTTCAGACACCGCGAGTTTACCTGAACCTCACCCCACGGGAAAATTTAGAGTTATCCTGCAATCGGCAAAAAAATGTATTCGCTACTCTGTTAAAACCTACCCCCTCTGGGGAACGCCAAACCGTCAAGAGTTTGTTAGAAACCATCGGTTTAACCGCCAAAGCTGATATTTTATCAGGATTGCTCTCTCATGGAGAAAAGCAATGGCTGGAAATTGGGATGCTAGTGGCGCAATCTCCCGATTTATTGCTGGTGGATGAACCTGTCGCCGGGTTGACCGATGAAGAAACCATGTTAACCGGTGAATTGTTGATATCCTTAGCCGAAAGTCATTCGATTATTGTGATTGAACACGATATGGAATTCGTGCGGCAAATTGCCCGGACGGTGACGGTATTGCATGAGGGTTCGGTATTGTGCGAAGGCAATATTGAGCAGGTGCAAAGTGACCCGCGAGTTATCCAGGTGTATTTGGGCAGTACCTCGGAAGAAGCCGCGCATTAAGCATATGTATCTCCCAGAAACCGGGTTTCTCAACGAGATATCTCGTACCAGGAGGGAAATTCTCCGCAGAAACCCGGTTTCTTCTCCAAATGACCAGGGACAAATGACCAATGACCAGGGACAAATTATGAACTCAATTAATCAAACCGAATCACCAACGATTAAAGATGGCGGCACGAATTTGATGCTGCAAGTATCGGGTTTAAATGTCTATTATGGGGAAAGTCATATTTTGCGGGATGTGGATTTGAGCGTACCTGTAGGGAAAATGGTATGCCTCATTGGCCGCAATGGCGTGGGGAAAACCACGATGTTAAAAACCATTATGGGTCTAATTCCCCCCCGACGAGGGCAAATTTATTTAGCTGGGGAACCGATTGGAAATAAATCTCCCGATGTGCGGGCGAAAATGGGGATTGGTTATGTGCCTCAAGGACGGGAAATCATTCCGCGCTTGACGGTGAAAGAAAATCTATTATTGGGATTAGAAGCTCGGCCAAAACGTCCGAAAACTCTGGCGATTCCTGATGAAATTTTCGAGCTATTCCCGGTGTTGCAAAAGATGTTAAACCGGATGGGGGGAGATTTGAGCGGCGGACAGCAGCAACAATTGGCGATCGCCCGGGCTCTCATGGGTCAACCCCGCTTACTCGTCCTCGATGAACCCACCGAAGGCATCCAACCTTCGATTATCCTAGAAATCGAAGCTGCAGTTAAGCGCATTATCCAATCAACCGGCATTTCCGTGCTGTTAGTAGAACAACACTTGCACTTTGTTCGGGAAGCTGATTGGTATTATGCCATGCAAAAAGGTGGTATTGTTGCCTCTGGAGCTACCAGCGAACTCAGCAATGAAACTATCCAGCGGTTTCTCGCAGTTTAATATCATTTTTTCCCTCTATTTCTGCAGTCAAGGTGCCCATGAATCCCACTAATCTAGCCCCATCTAGCCCGCCATCGGCTTGGCATGGTAGTTTAGAATTAGTTTATGCTAGCAAAGGTGGTGGCACCTACATCACCCACAAAAAAGCCACCGCCCCCCTGAAATTACAGCGACCATTTTATCCGGAAGGGGAAGAATGTTGCCATAGCGTTATCCTGCATACGGCTGGGGGAATCGTTGGCGGCGATCGTCTTTCCCAATCCATTCACCTAGAGCCAAACGCTCATGCCTTAATCACCACCGCCGCCGCCGCCAAAATATATCGCAGTAATGGCCAAACCGCCCATCAAGATATTAACATAAAAATTGACTCCGGCGCCCACTTAGAATGGTTGCCCCAAGAAAATATCATATTTAATAGCGCCATATATCGCCAAAATCTGCATATAGAATTAGCCCCCACAGCCCATATCTTACTATGGGAAATCCACCGATTTGGCCGCAGTGCCAGAGGTGAGAAATTTCACCAAGGAAATTGGCGCGGTGACACGGAAATTTGGCAACAGGGAATTCCTTTATGGATTGACAGGCAAAAACTCCGAGGGAGCGAAGAAACCTTCGCCAGTCCCCACGCTTTAGGTGGTTTCCCCATTGTCGCCACCCTTGCTTGGTTAGGTGAACCCGTCACCTCCGAACTCATCGCCGAAGCGAGACAATTATGGGAGCAAGTTTCCCCTACAACTGGCCAAGCAGGAGTGACGCGCCTGCCCAATGGCTTATTATGTAGATATCGTGGCCATTCCACCCCAGAGGTGCGACAATGGTTTATTGAAGTGTGGCAGCTCCTCCGCCGATCGGTTTGGGGACGCCCCATCTGTTTGCCCCGAGTATGGCCTCTGTAACTAGGAGGAAAATCCCATGAAACTCAACCAACTACCAGTAAAAATTCCCCTTGACAAAATCGCTGAATTCTGCCAAAACAACCAAATCCAAAAACTATCCCTATTCGGTTCTGTGCTACGGGATGATTTTTCCCCAGCCAGTGATATTGATATTCTGGTAGAATTTATGCCGGAGAAGAGAATTGGTTATTTTGGCCTAGTTGGTTTGGAAATGGACCTTACGGATATGCTAGGACGCAAAGTCGATTTGCGCACGCCAGCAGAACTCAGCCGCTATTTTCGCCAAAAGGTACTCGATTCTGCGGAGGTGATTTATGTTTATCGATAACCGCACTCGGATGCTTCATATACTTGATGCTGCCAGAGATGCAGTTTCATTTGCTGAAAATCGCACCAGAAATGACCTAGACACAGACAAAATGTTGTCCTTAGCACTGGTTCGATGTTTGGAAATTATCGGTGAGGCTTCTTCCCGCATTGCTAAACAGCGGCGGGACGAATTATCCCATATCGAATGGTCGAAAATGGTTGGGATGAGAAATAGAATGATTCATGCCTATTTTGATATAGACTTAGATATTGTTTGGGATACGGTGACTATGGATTTGCCTGTAATCATCGCCCAATTAGAAGAAATTATCCAATCAGAACCGGAGGGATAAGGATGCAGCTTTCACCCCAGGAAAAAGATAAATTGCTGATTTTTACGGCGGCGTTACTGGCGGAACGGCGCAAAAATCGTGGTTTAAAGTTAAATTACCCGGAAGCGGTGGCATATATTTCGGCTGGCATTCTGGAAGGGGCGAGAGATGGTCGAACTGTGGCGGATTTAATGAGCTATGGGACGACTTTACTCACGCGGGATGAGGTGATGGAGGGAGTGGCGGAAATGGTGACGGAAGTGCAGGTAGAAGCCACTTTTCCTGATGGTACTAAATTGGTGACGGTGCATAATCCGATTCAGTAATAGGAGTAAATTGATGATTCCGGGAGAAATTATCTATCAAGCGGGTGATATTGAGTTAAATGCAGGACGGGAAACGGTGCGGGTGCGGGTGGCAAATACGGGCGATCGTCCGATTCAAGTAGGCTCCCACTTTCACTTTTATGAAGTGAACGCCGCTTTAACTTTCGAGCGGGAGCGGGCTCTAGGAATGCACCTAAATATCCCCGCCGGAACTGCAGTGCGGTTTGAGCCGGGAGATGAAAGAGAGGTGGAATTAGTCCCCTTTGTAGGCAGTCGCCAAGTGTATGGCTTTAACGGCTTAATTAATGGCTCTTTAGACGGGAAAGGCGGAAATTAAGGGCAATTTAAACAGCATTTATCAAAACGGAGGAACAGCCGATGAGTTATAGAATGGATCGCCGCGCCTATGGGGAGACTTATGGTCCGACGGTGGGCGATCGCGTCCGCCTCGCCGATACCGAATTATTCATTGAAATCGAACAAGACTTCACCACCTATGGCGATGAGGTAAAATTTGGCGGCGGTAAAGTTATCCGCGATGGGATGGGACAATCTCCCATTGCTAATGAGGCGGGAGCTGTGGATTTAGTCATTACCAATGCGGTAATATTAGATTGGTGGGGAATTGTGAAAGCTGATGTGGGGATTAAAGATGGGAAAATCTTTAAAATCGGCAAAGCGGGCAATCCTTACATTCAGGATAATGTAGATATTATTATCGGTCCGGGAACAGAAGCGATCGCCGGAGAAGGCTGCATCCTCACCGCAGGCGGAATTGATGCCCACATTCATTTTATTTGTCCCCAACAAATAGAAGTAGCCATCGCCTCTGGAATTACCACCATGATTGGCGGCGGTACTGGCCCCGCCACTGGCACTAATGCCACCACTTGCACCCCCGGACCTTGGAATATTTATCGGATGTTACAAGCCGCCGATGCTTTCCCAGTTAACCTCGGTTTTCTCGGTAAAGGTAACAGCAGTCAAACCCCCGCACTTATAGAACAAGTGCGAGCCGGAGTGATGGGTTTAAAGCTCCATGAAGACTGGGGAACCACACCCGCCACGATTGATACTTGTCTCGCCGTCGCGGAAGAGTACGATATTCAAGTGGCCATTCACACCGACACCCTCAATGAAGCTGGGTTCGTAGAACAGACGATCGCCGCGTTTAAAAACCGCACCATCCACACTTATCATACGGAAGGTGCAGGCGGGGGACACGCCCCAGATATTATCAAAGTTTGTGGCCAAAGCAACGTGCTGCCTTCTTCCACCAACCCCACCCGTCCTTACACCGTCAACACCTTAGAAGAACATCTGGATATGCTGATGGTTTGCCACCACCTAGACCGCAGTATTCCTGAAGATGTGGCCTTTGCCGAATCGCGCATCCGCCGGGAGACGATCGCCGCCGAAGATATTTTACATGACTTGGGGGCGTTTAGTATGATTTCCTCCGATTCCCAGGCGATGGGACGAGTGGGAGAAACCATTATTCGCACCTGGCAAACCGCCCATAAAATGAAAGTGCAGCGCGGATTTTTGTCGCCACCAGATAGCAGCGGCGGCCACAGTGAAAATGATAATTTCCGAGCGCGGCGATATATTGCCAAATATACGATTAATCCGGCAATTACACATGGAATTGCCAACTATGTGGGTTCCATTGAACCAGGGAAACTCGCCGACTTATGTTTATGGCGTCCCGCCTTTTTCGGTGTCAAACCCGAACTGGTGATTAAAGGCGGCGCGATCGCTTACGCCCAAATGGGAGACGCTAACGCCAGCATTCCCACCCCCCAACCCATCCATAGTCAGCCCATGTTTGGCAGTTTTGGCGGCGCTCGTACCGCCACATCCCTTACTTTCCTGTCTCAAGCAGCAATTCAACTAGATATTTCTACTCAACTGAAACTGCAAAAAACCGCCGTTGCTGTATCTGATACTCGGAACCTCAGCAAACAGGATATGAAATTAAATCATGCCCTGCCCGTTGTGGAAGTGGATCCGGAAACCTACGAAGTGCGAGCCGATGGTGAGCTACTGACCTGCGAACCCGCCACCACATTACCCCTGGCCCAGCGCTATTTTCTGTTTTAAGCTCATCATTGGGGGGCGACATCCTACATATTTCTTGTCAGGGCGATTCATCGGTTGCCCTGACCCCCCAAAAAAATGTGGCTGTACTTTTCGTCAGTACAGCCCTCCTGAGTTAACATTGCGTTAATAATTGTAACTTTTTTGTGAATTGTTTTAATTCCCAGCTTGCTGAGATTTTTGGCAAATTTGCAAATCATCGGGATCCACATAGTGGCAAACCGCATCATCTACGCAAATCAATGCCCAACCGGAATTATCGATCCCCATCAGCTTGTAAGCCGCTTGCTGTACGAAAAAGCCCTTGTGATTGCGGGTGGAGGGTTTGACGTTCACGTTTTCAATAGACATTTTTACTTAGCTCCTTAAAATCAGAAAATACGTTGCCGAATAGCCGTAAGCTCAGCTAATCCTTTATTGAAAATCGATTGTACCATGAAAAACCCTCAAATACTTGTTAACTTTTATAAATTTATGTTGCGACAAATCACAAATCAAGAGACAGGGAAGGACAAGAGCCCCAAAAAAATCGGGGATCTTGACCAGGGATTAGGGATTGAGGGGTAGCTGAGTCAAGTCAATATTAAATTTATCTACCAGAGAGGTAACAACGAGAGTAGTTTCTGGTGTAGTGCCATGAATTTGGGCAATTTTGAGAGAATTAACCAGCACTGGGAGAGCAAAATCTTCATCGAGCTGTTGTAGCAGAGTATCGATCAGCGCTTCTGAGTCCGAGTGCGCCGCGATCGCTGCCACAGAAGCCGCCGTAAAATTCAAAAATGCCAACTCTGCCGCCACTTCCTCACGGGATTTATGGGGATGAGCCCCCAAAATCAATCGCACCAAAATTTCCGCCGCGATCGCCTCTTGACTCAACACCTCTTCTAGGTATTTATCACTCTCCTCGATCGCCGCCGCCAAATTTTCCTCCCCCCACATTTGACTATCCTGTTGCTCATAAAAGCGACAGGCAGCATGTCCGATGGCGTAAGTTATGGCCGCATTGGCACTAGCGCCGATGGCCGAACCTACCACCGGAGCGCCACGCAGCAAACCAGCACCCAATTCGATCGCGTGAACACCACCCATTCCAATACTAAAAATCGCCAAAACTTCTGGCTTCCGCTCTGGCGCCTTTAAATCCAGTCCATAGGCGCCAGCGATTTGATACACCATTTCCGCTTGTAATGCCATCACCGACCCCAAATCCACCGCCAACGCTGCCACCGCCGCTCCCGGCAAGATACTGCAAGCCAATCCCATACTGCCGCTGTAAATTGACTTTTCCACCATCAGGCGGTGCGCGATTTGCTGAGGAGTTTCTTCGGGATACTGCTCAATTAGCTTTGTTAAAGCCGTTTGGGCTTTCACCAAATCTACGGAATCGATCGCATTTGCCAGCACCGGACTATTAGTAGCAAATTCCGTCACTTTGCTGAAAAAGTCACTAGCGCGGTCTGCCGCCACCCCCAAAGTGCCGCCGATCGTCACCGCCGTATCCGCCACCGCCTTCCCCACATCAGAAGCCGCCGCCCCCAAAGTGCCGCCGATCGTCACCGCCGTATCCGCCACCGTCTTCCCCAAATCAGAAGCCGCCGCCGCAATGGACGCCGACAGCTTACCCAAAGTCTGCCAAGGGGTTTTACCACTCTCCGCTGTTTCTGTTGATAAAGCAGAATCCTCCGCCGCTTCCGACTCCTGTGAGTCAGCGATCGGGAAATCTTCTGCCCTCAGAGGCTGCTCCCCGCCCTTTTCCTGCCAATAAATGCGTAAAGTTTTGATGAAGTTTAGTTGTCCAGTTTTCCGGATGTCCCGGACAGATGATATTAATGCGGTGGGGGACACTGCCGTGTTGCCCTCGGACAGCGTTACCTCCAGCACCTGCTGATTGAGCGCCGCTCGCACAGAGATGCCCGGATCCTCAATAGAAAATTCGATCTGGTCGGCGATTCTCTCTGCCAGCGCTGCTGAGACTATATCCGGCTCTGTTTCAGCTTGCGTTAAATGCGGGTTGCTAGTCATTGGCAATAGGTTGATGTGGGAACTATTCAGTAACTGGTCAGGCTAGATTATACCAGCTAATCGTTTTTTTCGCAAGAGGAGAAAATATTGCGAATCATTGCCAATCTGAGAACTTATGAGGGATAAGGAGGTTATATAGCAGTACCCAGTTTAGTGCCGACAAAATCTTAAATATCTGGGCAAGTCAAGGCGGGCTTACGTTGTCCATATGGATAAATATGGCAAAAAGGGATAATTTTCTCTGACAATTAACTGGGCATAGATGTTTGACATTTTCTCCCCCAAGTTGGGGACAACTTTTCATCATCACCCCAAGGATCAGACTGAGCCGGGTAGCTGAGTCAAGTCAATATTGAATTTGCGCACCAAGGAGGCCACCACGATCGTAGTTTCTGGTGTGCTGCCATGAATTTGGGCAATTTTCAGACAGTTAACCAGCACGGGAAGCGCAAAATCGGCATCAAGTTGCTGCAGCAGAGTATCGAGCGGTGCTTGTGAGTCGGAGTGCGCTGCGATCGCCGCCATAGAAGCCGCCGTAAAATTCAAAGATGCCAACTCCGCCGCCACTTCCTCACCGGATTTATGGGGATGAGCCACTAAAATCAATCGCACCAAAATTTCCGCTGCTATCGCTTCTTGATTCAGAGCCGCTTCGAGATATTTCTCACTTTCCTCCTGCGCCGCCGCCAAATTTTCTTGCCCCCACATTTGACCATCCTGCTGCTCATAAAAGCTACAGGCGGCATGTCCAAGAGCATAAGTCATAGCCGCATTGGCACTAGCGCCGATCGCCCCTCCCACCATAGGCGCCGTGCGCCACAAGCGAGCGCCCAATTCGATCGCGTGAACACCACCCATACCAATCCCAAAAATCGCCAACACTTCCCGCTTCCGGTTCGGGGCCATTAAATCCATGCCATAGGCGCCAGCGATTTGATACACCATTTCCGCTTGCAATGTCGCCACCGCCACCATATCCAGCGCCAGAGTTGCCAATGCCACTCCCGGCAATATGCTAGTTGCCAGTCCAATACCGCCGCTGTAAATCGACTTTTCCACCATCAGACGGTGAGCGATTTGCCGGGGAGTTTCCGTCGGATACTGCTCAATTAGCTTTTTTAAAGCCGTTTCGGCATTCACCAAATCCACCGAGTCCATTGCACGGGACAAGATAGGACTATTTAGCGCCAAGTCCGTAACTTGGCTCAAAAAGTCACCAGCACTGCCAGCAGCGGCCCCCAAAGTACCGCCAATATTCATAGCCGTATCACTCACCGCCTTGCCTGCATGAGAAGTCGCCGCCGTGAGATTGCCGCCGATCGTCATGGCCGTATCACTCACCGCCTTGCCCACATGAGAAGTCGCCGCCGTGAGATTGCCGCCAATATTCATAGCCGTATCACTCACCGCCTTGCCTGCATTAGAAGTCGCCGCCGCAACAGACGCCGACAGCTTACCCAACATTTGCCAGGGATTGTTCCCAGCCGCCTCTGTTTCTGTGGTTGACGAGGCAGCATTCCCCTGGGCTTCGGTGAGCGAGAATTCTTCTCTCCGGGAGGGAGCCTCCCCAGCCTTTTCCTGCCAATAAATTCGCAAAGTTTTGATAAAGTTTAGTTGCAAAGTTTTGCACAGGTCACGGACAGATGTTATTAATGTGGTAGGGGACACTGCCGTGTTTCCCGGAGTCAGCGTTATCTCCAGCACCTGCTGATTGATGGCGGCACTGACGGAGATAGCGGGATGCTGAAGAGAAGATTGGAGATAGTTGGTGATTGTCTCTGCCAGGGCTGCTGTAAGTCTATCATGCTCAGTTGCATCTGGCGTCAAATGTGGCTGGCTAGTCATTAGGAGTTGATGTCAGAATTATTGCCAAAAGTTTCAACAGCGATTATATCACATCATCAAGTGTTGGCAATCCGAGAAAATACTTAAAATTTGGGTTGGGGGTTCGGCTGCTCAACTGACCAATGATTAATGACTAAGGACTTTCTGACAAATGACAAAGGATAATTTGAGATTAGAATTAACAGGGGATGGTTCTTTTACTTTTTTCTCGCCGGAGTTTGGGGAAACTTTTCACAGTCACCACGGCGCCCGCCAGGAGGCAGAGTTAAAATTTGTCGAGCCTACCCAGTTGAGAGTAACCGCTCACAAACCAGTAGTGCGGCTGTTGGATGTGTGTTACGGTTTGGGTTACAATACAGCAGCAGCAATAGCAGCAATTTGGGAGGTGAATCCTGATTGTAAAGTAGATTGGGTAGGATTAGAGTTAGACCCGGATGTGGCCAAACAAGCGATCGCCCACCACCTACTCGCACAGTGGCCGCCACCTTTACCGGAATTACTGGGGGAGCTAGTAGAAAATCAAGTTTTGCAGACAAAAAATATCACTGCTCGCCTATTGGTGGGGGACGCTCGGCAAACGATCGAGCAGGTGGTGGCATCCGGCTTCAAAGCAGATGCCATTTTTCTCGACCCCTTTTCCCCCCCCAAATGCCCCCAGTTGTGGACGGTAGAATTTTTGGGATTAGTCGCCCAGTGCCTCGGTTCAACGGGGAGACTGGCCACCTATTCCTGCTCAGCGGCGGTGCGGGTGGCGTTAATGGCAGCGGGATTGCGGGTGGGTTCAACGCCGCCAGTGGGAAGAAGATCGCCCGGGACAGTTGCCAGCTTCATGGATAATGGCTTACCACCGCTATCCCAGCAAGAACTGGAACATTTACAAACCCGAGCTGCTATTCCCTACCGTGACCCAAACCTGTGCGATGAAGCGGCAGCGATCGTCCACCGGCGGCAAATAGAGCAGCAGGCATCTGCTCTCGAACCAACTGGGATCTGGAAAAAACGCCATCAGTTGCCCCTATCAACGTGGTAATATAGAGGGTGTTTATATTTCCTCGTTATATATTGCCGATTAAGCAATAACCCAGCGGTGTGATAGCCAACCCCAGGGTCATGCCATCATTATAAGTAAAAATATCTCCAGAACAATGAGAAAAATAGTGGCTTTTTCTCCTTCGTAATTGGCAATAAATCTTAGCAATATATTGGCCAATCGTAGAGTTTGAAATGTCATAAAATTAAGGGGTTGAATGGTGAACGTGTTTGATACAGAAAGGTCAAAAATCTTGGTTGTTGACGACCATCCCGCCAGCCGGATGACCGCCGTGGCTCTTTTGTCCGTGGAAGGGTACGAAATCTTAGAAGCCGATTCGGGACCAGCAGCCCTCGCCCAAGTCAAAGAAGCCAATCCCGATGTGATTCTCCTGGATGTGATGATGCCGGGAATGGATGGATTTGAGGTATGTCGTCGCCTGAAACAAGAAGAGGGCACTCGCTTGATTCCGATCATATTCATTACCGCTCTCAACGACCGGCGATCGCGCATCCGAGGTATCGAAGCGGGTGGCGATGACTTCCTCACCAAACCATTCGACCACTTAGAACTTTCCGCCCGCGTCAAATCTTTAGTGCGGCAAAAACGCCTTAACGAAGACCTCGACCACGCCGAACAGGTCTTATTTTCCATCGCCAGAACGATCGAAAGCCGCGACCCCAACACCGGCGACCACTGCGATCGGCTCGTAGATTGGGGCAAAGCCTTTGGCGAATATCTCGGACTCTCCCGGCCCGACATTCGGGATTTAATGTGGGGAGCATACCTGCACGATATCGGCAAAGTCGGCATTCCCGATAGCGTCCTCCTCAAAAGGGGCCCCCTCACCCCCGAAGAATGGGTAATTATGAAACAGCACGTCATCATCGGCGAGCAAATCTGCAAACCCCTGCGTACCATGAGGGGTGTCATCCCCATCATCCGCTACCACCACGAACGCTGGGACGGTTCCGGCTATCCCGACGGTCTCATCGGTCCAGAAATTCCCCTCCTCGCCCAAGTCTTTCAAACCATAGACATCTACGACGCCCTCACCAGCGAACGTCCCTACAAAAATGCCTACTCTCCCGAACAAGCCTTGCAAATCATGGCCGAAGAAACCACCAAAGGATGGCGCAACCCCAAACTCATAGAAACCTTCAGCCAATTTATCCACTCCACCATTAGCGGCACCAACCACCCGATCGTCCAGAACGGTCAAATAGCCGTCTCCAAAGCATCTGCAGTGGGTTGAGCCCCCCAGGAGGGACAAATATCCCAATAGGAGCAGCACTGACTAGGTAAAGAACAGACCAAAAAGCGCGGTAAAATCCGGTGGAGTAAACCGGCTGAGAACAAAATGGTAGCAGTAGCGATTTTAGCGGCTGGACGCGGCACCCGCATGAAGTCAGACCTACCCAAGGTATTGCATGACTTGGGAGGAAGAACCCTTGTAGCGCGAGTGCTAGATAGTCTTTCAGAAATTCAGCCATCCCGACGCCTAGTAATCATCGGTTATCGGGGTGAGTTAGTCCGAGCCGTCTTGCAATCATCTCCTGAGTTGGAGTTTGTCGAACAGACCCAACAACTAGGCACAGGTCACGCCATCCAACAACTACTCCCCCACCTCAAAGGATTTAGCGGGGATTTGTTGGTACTCAACGGCGATGTCCCCCTGTTGCGCCCCCAAACCATCGAAATGCTGCTGGCGACACATCAAGAAAACAAAAATGCCGCCACTATCCTCACGGCTCACCTTCCCAACCCCAAAGGATACGGACGGGTGTTTTGTGATGGTCAAAATCGGCTGCAGCAAATCGTAGAAGACCGAGACTGTACTGCAGCACAGAAGCAAAATCACCGCATCAATGCTGGGGTTTACTGCTTCCACTGGCCAGATTTGGAACAAGTTTTGCCCAATCTCAAAGCGGAAAACGACCAGCAGGAATATTACCTCACTGATGCGGTAAACTTCCTCAAACCAGTGATGGTGATGGATGTGGAAGATTATCAGGAAATTCTCGGCATTAACGATCGCAAGCAACTGGCCACCGCTTACGATATCCTCCAAGACCGAGTGAAAGATAAATGGATGGCCGCTGGGGTGACTTTAATTGACCCCAATAGCATCACCATCGATGATACGGTTGACCTCGCTCCCGATGTCACCATTGAACCCCAAACCCACCTGCGGGGTAATACCAAAATAGAGGCCAGCAGCCACATCGGACCAGGGAGCTTGATTGAAAACAGCCACTTGGGCGCCAATACCAGAGTATTTTACTCCGTAGTTTCTGATAGCACCGTGGCCGCAGGCACCACCATCGGACCTTACGCCCATCTGCGCGGTCATGCCAGCATTGGCGAGGGTTGTCGGGTGGGTAACTTTGTCGAAGTTAAAAATACCACGATCGGTTCCCACACCAACGTAGCGCACCTCTCCTACTTGGGAGATGCCACCCTTGGGGAAAAAGTCAACATCGGCGCTGGTACTATCACCGCCAACTATGATGGTGTCAACAAACATCAAACCCACATCGGTAACGGGAGCAAAACTGGTGCTAATAGTGTCCTCGTTGCCCCAGTTACGATTGGTAACAACGTCACTATTGCCGCTGGTAGCGCCATCACCGAAGATGTGCCCGATGATTCTTTAGCTATTGGTCGGGCTCGACAAGTAATTAAACCCGGTTGGCGTTTGAAACCTAACAGCGACTAAGCCATTTGTCATTTGTCAAAAGTCCTTGGTCATTTGTCCTTTGTTCTTCATCCAAATGAAGATATTCTCATACAAGGGACAAGTGACCAATGACAAATGACCAACTTAAACGATAAACACTTGGGGTTCTGGTCCGGCTTCTAAACTATCTCCCCGACTCACACCGTCGTGAAAAGCGGCGAGGATAACTTCGCTGGTTTTGCCCCAGCCGATCGCGCCGGTAGCATCAAGAGCGATCGCGCCTAAATCTCGATTTCGGGACTGGGCCTCTGCAAACGATCGCGCCAAAGACTCGCGCAAAGACAAACCATCCGTCACCCGCACCACAATTTTGGCCGCCAAACACTCATCGAGAATATCCTCGCCAATACCCGTACAGCTTACCCCAGCGTTAGCATTAGCATAATTCCCCGCAGGCGTCGCCGAATCACTCACCCGTCCGATGCGTTCAAAACCCTTACCCCCAGTAGAAGTCCCCGCCGCCAAGCGACCCATACTATCCAACGCCACGACTCCGATCGTCCCTCTCCCCGCCGACTCCGACACCACATCCGCCATCTTCCGGTTGAAATTATCAGAACGATCGGCCAGCCACTCCTGAAAACGTTGGTCCGTCAGCGGATCGTAAAGCGCTAAACGCAACTCCCGCACCAATTCCGCCGCTCCCAGGTCCGACAACACCCGATCGGGAGAAGTTTGTAAAAACTCCGCCAACTCGATCGGATTTTGCACCCGCGAAACATTAATCACCCCACTAAAACGACTCGCCACCCCATCCATCAAAGACGCACTCATCCGGATCTGACCATCGGACTGCAACACCGAACCCGTCCCCGCATTAAACAGCGGGTCATCCTCCAACATCCGACACCCCTGCACCACCGCATCTCGCGCCGCACATCCATCTAACAACATCCCATAAACCGCATCCACCACCTGATACAGAGACGATCGCACCACCTGAACCCCACCTTTTCCCTTCAGAGAGCTACCCGCCCCACCATGAATAATTAACTTAGGTTGCACCTGTGACTCCATCTTTACTGATATCGATCGTCATCAACCATATCATATTAATAAGCCGAAAAATCATCCCTTGAAAACCTGACTCTAACTAACACCTTTCTTGTTTGAGCCCATATTGGTTAGTAGTTGGGCTTCAGCCCAAAGGTTAGTAGTTGGGCTTCAGCCCAAAAGTTCGTAGTTGAGCTTCAGCCCAAAAAGTTCGTAGTTGGGCTTCAGCCCAAATTCCGGAGGGCTAAAGCCCAACTACAAACCGATGATCATCCTGGCCAAATAGAGGTTTAAATGATATAATGATAATAGGCCGTCAAATCATCGCGGAAAAGGAGTCAAGCCCATGACAGGAAAACCCCTAGAAATAGAAGGAACTTGGGAAGAAATACTCGCCCATACAGCCAATCTCGCCGGACGCCGCGTCCGCCTCACCGTTCTCCCAGACGACCCCACCCCCCAATCACCAGAAAAACCGCCATTGTTTCGTCCTGCTTCCGGTCACTCTTTACTAAGACATGCGGGAACATGGGCTGGTGACGACTTGGAAGAATGCTTGCAGATAGTTTATGATAATCGTGGACCTCTGGAGTTTTAAGCGTGTACCTACTCGATACCAACCACTGTAGCAGCATCATCCAAGGAGATGCTGCTGTAATACGTCGTGCTGCTGACGTGGTAGCACAAATGGCCACCTGCGTCATTGTGCAGGGAGAACTGCTTTTCATGGCATATAACTCCGAAAAAATGGATACCAATTTGGCGCGGGTGCAAATTTTTCTAGAAGATATTCGCATCTATTTTATAGACCAAGAAACTGCCGATATTTATGGACAATTTAAGGCAGAAATCATCGAGCATTTTGGTCCAAAAGAAAAAAGTAAACGCCGCAGAACCCGGATTGAAAACTTGGGAATTGGGGAAAATGACCTATGGATTGCGGCGATTGCCTTGCGGAATAGACTAACTATTGTTTCTGCAGATAGCGATTTTCAGAGAATGGCAGAAGTCAGGGAGTTAGCGTTGGAATCTTGGTTGTCAGTATCATAAATTATCCCAACATTTAGGAAATTTAAAGCAACTAAATCTAAAAGAATTATCTAGTTAAGCCTCGGATTTGGCTTGGTCACGGCGACGGCGACAGCGTTCAGAGCAGTATTTCACCTCATCCCATACTTTAGCCCATTTTTTGCGCCAGGTAAATGGTCTTTGACATACGGGGCAGATTTTTTCTGGTAAATCTGATTTAGATTTTTGGTGTCCCATTGTAATTTTTATAGAAAATCTAATTAAATTTAATATCAAAAAGCTGAACCACACAGAGAGGCAGATAGTAGGGTGGGCAGTGCCTGACCGAGCCGCACTCTTCATCACCAGTAGCAGGAGGAGGCACTGCCCACCCTACAGAACTCTCTGTAATAAATTCAACCAGGATTTACAGATAAGAACACCAGTCGCTCCAGCTACCGGGGTAGAGTTTGGCGCCGGAGATGCCTGCTAGTTCTAAGGATAAAAGGTTGGCGCAAGCGGTGACACCAGAACCGCAATAAACGATAATTTCCTGGGCAGATTGGATATCTTGCCAACGCTGGCTTTGTGCTTCTGGGGAGCGAACTTTGCCGCTGCTATCCATTGCTTCTTGCCAGTAGTAATTTACCGCGCCGGGAATGTGACCAGCTACGGGGTCGATCGGCTCATATTTCCCCAGGAAGCGATCGACCTCCCGCGAATCCACCAAAGCCACTTCCGGCAAATCTTTCCGCGCTTTTACCACCTCAATATCCACCTGCATTTCCGGTCTGAGTTGCGGCACAAATTCTCCCCTTACCGCCGTGGGCAATTCCGCTGTCACGGGATATCCGGCTTGCAACCAGTTACTCCATCCCCCATCTAGTACCGCTACAGCGTCATGTCCCATGTAACGCAACAACCACCACAGGCGGGAGGCAAAAGCTAATTTAGAATTATCATATGCCACCACCAGAGTTTTTTGGAAATTCACCCCAATGCTGGCCAATTTTTCCCCCAGTTGAGCGGGGTCTGGGAGGGGATGGCGTCCCCCGTGTGAGTTCACCGGCGATGCTAGGTCCTGGTTTAAGTGCAAATAGTGGGCACCAGGAATGTGACTTTCCTGATATTCTCGCGAGCCTAGGTCTGCATCCACCAGGGAAAAACGACAATCTACTACTACCACATCCCGGTCTTCCAGGTGTTCTGACAGCCATTGAGGAGAAACGATGTGCTTAGAATTGCTCATTGACCCTTGTTGAATCCAAATAATAGACTTTGATTCCCATTGTCCTTTGTTCTTTGTCATTTGTCACTTGTCATTTGTCACTTGTCTTACCCAGAAACCGGGTTTCTTGCCCAGAATCTCCGTAATGGTACGAGATACTTCTATAGAAACCCGGTTTCTTTCCCCGGTTTGTGGTTGATGTAGAATCAATACTGGGTTGTCTAGAGAGAATATGATTTGCCATGAGTTCAGCCAAGCTATCGAATCGCCAGGTCAGCGAAACGATCGCCTATCCCCAAAGCACCCGGAAACGAGCCGAAATCGCCATGAGTTGCTCCCCCTTCCAGCTAGAGTTATTTATCGCCATGCAGGGTAATAGCGTCTCCTTGGGAGCGATCGCCACCGCTGCAGGAGTGCAAAACCGCTACACCCGCTCCCCCCAGTCAGAATTAGCCGCAGAAAGCGCCCTCATGTGGCTGATTCAAGTAGGCATCCTACGGCGAGAAGTAGATGGACAGGGGATTACCGATAGTTTTCGCCTCACCCCCTTGGGGCGTCAGCTCGTGGAACAATGGCAACCAGGAGGCGAAATCCCCAGTGCCACTATGTGCGATCGCCTGCGCAACACCATCAACCGCTATCTGCGGCTACCCTTATAAAAGAGCTTCTTTTTTTGTCCTTGGTCCTTCTTCCTTTGTCCTTCGTCCTTCGTCCTTGGTTTTTGTTTATTCATATAAATAAATTGATACTGGCAAACTTACAAATGACAAGGGACAAATGACAAGGGACAAATGACAAATATTCATTTCCCATTTCAGCCAATGAAAGCAATCATGGTAGTGGGCACCACCTCCCACGCAGGCAAATCCCTGATCACCACCGCCATTTGCCGCCTACTGTCGCGGCGGGGTTTACGAGTAACACCCTTCAAAGGACAAAACATGGCACTCAACGCTTACGTCACCGCTAACGGCGGTGAAATTGGCTACGCCCAAGCCGTCCAAGCCTGGGCCGCCAGGGTTGACCCCCAAGTGGAAATGAACCCAATTTTATTAAAACCCCAAGGGGACATGACCTCCCAAGTCATTATCAAAGGTCAACCAACCGGTACAGTAGGCGCTGCCGAATATTACGAAAAATATTTTGATATTGGATGGGAAGCCATTACCGAATCTCTCCGCAAATTAAGCTCAAATTTTGATTTCGTCGTTTGCGAAGGAGCCGGGAGCCCCGCCGAAATCAACCTCAAACACCGCGACTTAACAAATATGCGGGTCGCCAAACACCTAAATGCGGCTACATTGCTAGTAGTAGATATCGATCGGGGCGGCGCCTTTGCTCATGTAGTCGGCACTTTACAGCTCCTAGAACCCGAAGAGCGCGCCCTAATTAAAGGCATCATCATCAATAAATTTCGCGGCCAGCGCAGTCTCCTAGAATCCGGCATCACCTGGCTAGAAAACTACACCGGTATCCCCGTCCTCGGCGTCATTCCTTGGGTAGAACAACTCTTCCCCGCCGAAGATTCCGTCAGCCTCCTAGAAAGACGAGACAGCAAATCAACCGCCGACATCACGATCGCCGTAATTCGCCTCCCCCGCATTTCCAACTTTACCGACTTCGAGCCCCTAGAAGCCGAACCCACCGTTAAAGTCAAATACATCAGTCCCAAACAACCCCTCGGCTATCCCGATGCCGTCATCATCCCCGGTTCCAAAACCACCATCCCCGACCTCCTCACCTTGCAGAAAAGCGGTCTCGCCGAAGAACTGCAAAACTACGTCGCTGCAGGCGGCACAGTCATGGGAATTTGCGGTGGCTTTCAAATGCTCGGCGAATGGGTCGCCGACCCCGAAGGCGTAGAAGGACAAGAAGGCAGATTTGAAGCCCTCAACCTCCTACCCCTTCACACCGTCATCAACACCAAAAAAATCACCCGCCAGCGTCAAGTCACCTCCAAATATCCCCACGTCGGTTTACCCGTCTCCGGCTATGAAATCCATCAAGGTCACAGCCAAATAGCCGACTCCGAGCAAATAAAACACCTATTTGATGACCCCTATCTCGGCATCGTTGACAACGACCAAGCCGTTTGGGGTACATATCTTCACGGCATCTTTGACAACAGCCCCTGGCGGCGGTCTTGGCTAAATCGTCTCCGCAATCAAAGAGGGCTAAACTCCCTCCCCACCGGCATTCCCAACTACCACGAACAGCGAGAAGACATTTTAAACTCCCTCGCCGATATCGTGGAAACCCACTTAAATTTGAATTTAATTTTAGACCAACTCAATTAAAATTATCTTAGCAATTGCTTGCCCTACCAAATGACCCCCGACCAATCACCAATGACCAAGGACAAATAATTATGACTGTCAAAATCACATTTTTACCCGATGACATCAATATTGACGCCGAAGCCGGAGAACCAATTCTCGAAGTAGCAGAACGCGCAGGCATCACCATCCCCACCGGTTGTTTGATGGGTTCCTGTCACGCCTGCGAAGTAGAAATCGATGATGGGCATACCATTTGCGCCTGCATCACCGCCGTCCCCCGAGACAGAAAGGAACTCACCATCAATCTCTATGTTGACCCTACATGGTAATTTTGGCAAATTATCGAGCTTGTACAGCCAAAGCATATTGCCGAAACCGTTCTAAATCTGCTTGAATTGTCGATTCAACAATTCGCCCCAAAAATAAATTGTCCATCACCTGCCCCAATATCCCCGGAATCCCGTAAGCCACAGTTAGTTTAACGATACTTTTATCATGTTGGTCATAAAAGCGAATTGCTCCTTTGTTAGGCAGTCCATCTACCGATTCCCACTGAATAATTTGGTTAGGTATTACCTTAATAATTCGCGATAGCCAGCTAAATTCAAATGCTCCAGATGTCAGTTTCCACCGGGATAATTCGGGGTTTTCTTCCAAAATATGTACCGATTCAATCCATTTCATCCATCGGGGCATCTGCTCTAAGTCTGACCACAGACTCCAGACTAAATCTATCGGTGTTTCCACTTCTACCAATACGCTATGTTCTAACCAATCTGTCATTTGTCATTTGTCCTTGGTCATTTGTCCTTGGTCATTTGTCCTTTGTCAAGGGACTAGGGAGAAATGGCCTCCTCCCTCACCCCCCTACCCCCCTCTCCCAAAAAGGGAGAGGGGGACTGACTCCCCTCTCCCCTTCTGGGAGAGGGGTTGGGGGTGAGGGAAAAATCGGGAGGCAGAAACTCCCTAAACTGCGGAAGGCTGACGGCGGGAGGTTAATTGAGCGGCATTTTCCAAAATTGCCTTAGCCGCCTGTCGCCCAGAAATGGTGGCGCCTTCCATACTGTCGATATAGTCTTGCTGGGTGTAGCTACCGGCGAGAAAGAAGTTACTCACTGGGGTTTTTTGCCCGGGACGGTAGGGGTCCATGCCGGGAGCTTCGCGGTAGAGGGACTGGGCAAGTTTGACCACACTGTACCAAGTCATGTTCAGGTCCCGCGCCGAGGGGAATAATTCTCGGACTTGGTTGAGGACGTGATGGGCGATTTCCTCGTTACTTTGCTTAATAAACGGGTCTCCAGGGGTGAGGACTAGCTGCAATAAGGAACCTTCGCCGGGACGATAGTAATCCGCTGGGGAAGCTAAGGCTAGGTCAGCAAAGCAGGAAAAGTCCGCATCGGCGGTGTAAAGTAGGTTATCAATACCGGCGGCTTGTTGCAGTTGGCGGCGTTTTTCCGGGTCTTGCATTTCTGTCACCCAGCCGTCAAACCGCAGTTGCACCGTGGCGACGGGTACGGCGTCGAGTTTGTAGATGTTGTCAAATTCTGGCCATTGGCGCCATTCTGGGGGTAGTATTTTCTGGATTCCCGGTACGTCAAGAGCGCAGATGTAGGCGTCGGCGGTAATGGTTTCTTCAGTTTCTCCACTAGCGACGATAAACCCGGTGACTTGGGTTTCGGGTTGGGTGTCAAATAGGATTTGCCGGACTCGCCGCCTGGTGTGGATTTTGGCGCCTCGGGCTTCTAGGTAGTTGACGATCGGCTGGTGCAGGTATTCGTTGGGGGAACCTTCGAGCATCCGCAAGATGGAGGCTTCGGTTTTAGCGGCGAAAAATTGAAAGATGGTGAGCATGCACCGAGCGGAGATGTTTTCACAGTCGATGAAACCGAGAGCATAGGCGATCGGATTCCACATCCGCTTAATACTGCCTTCCGAGCCACCGTGACTGCGGAACCAGTCCGCAAAACTAATGCTGTCGAGGTCCCGGATAGTTTTCATCGCCCCCTCGAAGTCAATTAAACCCCATACCAGGGGGCTAGTGCCCAATGCCAGGGCGTTTTGGATTTTATCTTGTAATGACAATTGAGAGGTGGTGAAGAAGGCTTTTAAGCCGTGAAAGGGGGCGCCAGTGAAAAACCGGAAGTCCAGTTCGCCGGTATTACCGCCTTTGTTAACAAAGATGTGGGTGTGTTCTTTCAGACGTAGGTTGTCCCCTGCGCCCACTTTTCGCATTAGGTCGAAGAGGTTGTAGTAGCAACCGAAGAAGACATGCAGCCCCATTTCTATATGGTTGCCGTCGGGGTCCACCCAACTACCCACCTTCCCACCCACAAAGGGCCGGGACTCAAAGATTTCCACTTCGTGACCAGCATCGACTAATTCCACGGCGGTGGCCATACCAGCCAATCCCGCACCGGCGATCGCAACTCGCATTCCTGGGATTCCTATAAGGTGTTTCTTTACAGATTGTAAAATACAATCGTCCCCCGGGGAGGATGGGGAGCCGGGGAGGATGGGGTGACTCGCCCAACCGCTTTGAGGTGGGCTAATATAGTGTTGTCAACCTGTAATTACATAATTTTGCTCAACAATAAGCTACAAAAGGTAGCCAATCAAGTTATAATATCAAAGGATATCAGCCTTATATAATTGGGCATAAGTTGGGAGTTTTAGGAGCAGCCATGAGCAGTTCAATTATTACGCAAATAGTAGAACAAGTCAACACTTTACCAGAGTCTCTGCAACAGGATGTTCTCACATTTGTTCTTAGCTTAAGACAAGAGCATTTACAGAAAGCTGGCAATGCCTGGGATGTGCTGGAATCCCTAACCGGTACTGTGGAAGCTCCAGCAGATTGGGCAACAGAACACGATTTTTATCTTTATGGCACACCCAAACGCCAAGAAACAGAATTATGACTGGTGAGCGGTTGTTTTTAGATACAGCCTTTATTCAGGCGTGTACGGGCGAAGCAACCCGGTAATGGGTTATCGGTTAGAAGTGAGAGACATCAAGCCGGGTTGCTTCGCCCCTACCACGGGATAACTTGCATAACCGGGCGAAACTACTGCTAACCAGGCTTCGGAACGCTCAGGAAGTATGGATAACTGAAGCTATCATTACTGAAGTGGGTAATGCCCTGAGTGCTATCAATCGAAATGGGGCTTTTCAGTTTATCCAACAGTGTTATCAAACTGAGAATATTCGAGTCGTTACTGTGGATACTGATTTGCTGTTGCTCGCTTTGGAACTTTATCAATCTCGTTCCGATAAAACTTGGGGGCTGACTGACTGTATTTCATTCGTAGTTATGAAAAGGGAAAAGTTAACCCAGGCAGTAACCGCAGATCGCCATTTTGTGCAAGCTGGCTTTCGTGCGTTAATGCTCGAAGACCAGAACTGATTCAGGCAATTTTTCTAAATGCTGCTTTCAGGCTGTTGGTTCGCGGTGTTCAAGTAGATGAGTTCTGGCTCACCCACTTTCCCAAGAGGAGGCTCACCCTCCAGAAGCTACCCACAATCCCCGTTCCCTTGAATTTGGGCTGTAGCCGTCCGGGCTGACCGTCAGGGTAGCCCAATTACGAACCCGGTCCCCCGGTTGCCCCGACTCCATCCCCACATCTCTCCAGCTTATGGGTAATTCGGCGTAAAATAAAAATCCAGATTTGTTGAGATTTGTATCAACCATTAAGGTAAGCTGGGCTTATGAATGCGGCTGTTGTCATTGAAAAACTGCAAAAGCGCTACGGCACCACCGAAGCGGTGAAAGATGTTTCTTTCTCGATCGCGCCGGGGGAAATCTTCGGGTTGCTTGGTCCGAATGGGGCGGGGAAAACCACAACGATTCGCTGTCTTAGCACCCTGGCGTCCCCAGATGCGGGGAGATTGGAGGTATGCGGTGTTTCTGTGGTGGATAACCCCAGAGCCGTGAGGCAGCGTCTGGGGTATGTTGCCCAGGAAGTGGCGATCGACAAGATGCTCACCGGTAGAGAACTGCTGCAACTGCAGGCGGCACTATATCATTTACCCGGAAAAGTGGCAAAAGAGCGGATCGCTCAGGTGTTGTCTCTGCTGGGGATAGAAGAATGGGCAGATAAACGCTGCGGTACTTATTCTGGTGGCATCCGCAAGCGCATCGACTTGGCGGCGGGGTTGCTGCATCAGCCAGCGGTGCTGGTGTTGGATGAACCGACGGTGGGGCTGGATATTGAAAGCCGGATGGCGGTGTGGAATTTCCTGCGGCGAGTGCGGGAGGAGGGGACGACGGTGTTAATCACCAGTCACTATTTGGAGGAAATTGATATGCTGGCGACGCGGGTGGCGATTATCGATCGCGGTGTAGTCATTGCCACCGGGACACCCTCGGAGCTAAAGGATAAGGTAGGGGGAGAGCGCATTACCTTGCGGCTGCGGGAATTCACCCCCGTAGAAGAAGCGGAAAAAGCCAAATCCCTCCTAGCCGATTTGGCATTTGTGCGGGAAATTATTATTAACAGTGCCCAAGGCAATTCTCTCAATTTGGTGGTGACATCCGGGAGCGATGCCCTCTTAACCATTCAGCAAGCCTTGCGGGAAGCGGGTTTGCCCACTTTTGGGGTCGCCCAATCCCGTCCGAGCTTGGATGATGTTTATCTGGAGGCGACGGGCCGCACTTTGATGGATGCAGAACTGGCGGCGGCGGGGACGCGAGACCCGAAAGCGGAGCGCAAGCAGAATATGCGCAATAATTAATAATTGATAATTAATAATTGATAATTATCAATTGTCAATTGTCATTTGTCAATTATCAATTATCAATTATCAATTATCAATTATCATGTGAATAATTGCATACAAATGCAAGACAGATGCCCAAACAGCCTTGAAATTGTAAGCGAAAATTGATTACACATATGAGTACCATTGTCACTCGTGAAAAAGCTGAGAAAACGTCCCTCACGGCGGCTTCTTCCATCCCGGCGACTAATTTGGTGGGAGAACTGACTCAGGAAACTCTGGCTTTGACCAGGCGACTGTTTATCCAGTTGCAAAGGCGACCCTCGACGTTGATAGCTGGGATTGTGCAACCGTTGATGTGGTTGATTTTGTTTGGGGCTTTGTTCCAAAATGCGCCGAAAGGTTTGTTTGCCGAAACTGATAATTACGCGCAATTCCTGGCGGCGGGGGTGATTGTGTTTACGGCGTTTTCTGGGGCGCTGAATGCGGGATTACCGGTGATGTTCGATCGGGAATTCGGCTTTTTAAACCGGTTGCTGGTGGCGCCTTTGGCATCGCGGTTTTCCATCGTCTTCGCCTGTGCCATTTATATCGTCACCCTGAGTTTCATTCAAACGGCGGTAATTGTGGCGGCGGGGGCGTTTATGGGTGCAGGGTTGCCTGGTCCGGCTGGTGTAGGCGCGATCGCCTCCATCATCTTCCTGCTCGTCCTGGGAGTGACGGGGTTAAGCCTCGGTTTAGCCTTCGCTCTCCCAGGTCACATTGAACTCCTGGCAGTGATTTTCGTGACCAACTTGCCCCTCCTGTTTGCTAGCACAGCTTTGGCGCCATTGTCATTTATGCCCAAATGGCTGGCGGTAGTGGCGACACTCAACCCCCTGAGCTATGCGATCGAGCCCATTCGCTACCTCTACCTCCACGAACAGTGGAACTTAGGCAGCATTGTGATTCAGGCCCCCTGGGGGGATATCAGCTTTGGCAGCGCCTTACTGGTGTTGCTCGGTTTCGCCACCCTCATCCTCACCAGCATCCAACCCCTGCTCAAGCGCACCCTAGCTTGAGAAATTGTCATTTGTCCGTAGTCCCTTGTCATTTCTGGACAGAAACCGGGTTTCTCAACGAGATATCTCATCCCTGAACGGAGATTATGCGCAAGAAACCCGGTTTCTTCTCCCAAGGACAAAGGACAAAGGACTAAGGACAAATGAACAATCCTACATTAAAATAGTCTTGAATGACAGGTTTTAGTTATCTTTATGAAAATGAATAAATCAGTGCTTTTTGCCTGTTTAGTTGCTTTGGCCGCAGTACCTTTGTTCCGGGCACAGCCCACTTTGGCCGAAGGAAATGCCGACGCCCTCAAAGAACCCCAAACCGAATCCAACTACGAAGTTAACCAACCAACCCAAACCGGGCAAAATAACGACCCTTTCTCTGGAACCGGCGGTGATTCTCGTCCCTTCACCCCCTTTGATTTTATTCACCGGGCTAATCTCGGGGGCGGTGTTGACATGCGGCAATTTATGCTACAGCAAGACGAAAATCTCAACGACGCCGCCGCCCAGTTTCGTGCCAGACAATTAGAGTTACTCCGTCAAGACCCAGAAACTGTCTCCCCATAGGAGACGGGGAGCAAGGGAGACGGGGAGATGGTCCCCTGCCCCCCGCTCCCCATTTGGGCTAAAACCCTACTAAGAACCTATTTGGAAATAAAGTGCGCCCACACGTTGCCATCGGGGCCGCAAACGCTATCCATATAGCCGTAGGGATATAACAGGCGAGGACCTTCAGTGTAGCTGTAGCCAGTAAGGGCGTCGCCCCAGGGGTCATTGACGATGTAACCTTGGCGGTTATAGCCGATGATGGTGGTAATGTGACCGGTGGCGGTGAAGTCGCCAGCGATGACTACAGGACGGCGGTTGATCAGTTCCATTTGCACTTCCGACCAGCGGCGGGTAGTGCTGAAACTGTGTTTGTAACCGTAGGCGCGGATGAGTTGAGTCAGGACGCTGTGGTCGGTTTGGGAGCCTTCGCCGTAGCGAGATAAGCACCATTCGAGCAGTTCGTCTTCTAGCTGTCCGCCCCACTTCGATCGCTCCCCGTAGTAGTAAAAAACCATTGCGATCGAGGTGACGTTACAAGTGGACCAGTAGAAACGGGGGTTGTCCCGCTGGGAAAAATAAGGCACACTCAGCTCCACTTGTTGCGGTATCGGGTCGAAAGTCTGACCACCACGCCGCATCAGCACATGACCCGGATAAATAAAACCCGTGTTGCCGAAATTGGGCAGCTCTTCCGTCAAAGCCGCTTTGATGTGAAAATCTTCAATACCGTAGCTCGACAGACCATAAACTCGTCCCTGGGGGAGCGTGACTTTATCACTGTTACTCAGGGAAGCGCCATCTACAGGACGCCTTTTCAAAAGCGTGCTTTGGCGCATAGTAGCCGTGAGAGCGTCGGGATTGAATGGGACGACTTCACCGTTTCTTTCAATTTGGACGTGGCGCCAGTACACATAACCCACGTTGCCAAAACCAGATATGGATTGGGTGAGGGTGACGCGAAAGTGGCCAGAGATGCTGGCATAACCACTGATACCGAGTTTTTGGCCAGCTTTTAGCTCGGCTTTTTGGTTAGCAGAAAGGGCTCCTGCATCGGCGGCTTGAATCTTGATGAAGGTGTTTTGCTTCACCACCATCACAGCGGGAGCCTGAATTTCTGGGGGGTCTTGCTCCACTGGGGGGGATAATACCTGACTCCCCTTGGTCAGTTGGATGTGGGGGGAGTAAAAATAGCCGAAATTACCTACAGGGGGGAGACTGGTAGCGAGGGTTACTTTCAGGTGCCCGTCTAACCATCCGTAACTGCTGACCTCAAAAGTTTGGCCAGCTTTGACAGCAACTTTTTGCTCCGAGTTGAGGCGATCGGAGTCAACCGGCGTCACCTTAAACACCGTATCGCTCTGTATTCTCAATCTCAGGGCATCTCCTACCCCCTGCTGGGCATTAGTCACAGCAATATTAATCACCTGACTACCGAGCAACTGACCCGAGGTATCCGTACCCCTCAGTCGCAGCCAGCGCGCTCCCGCAACGCTGAAACCTTTAGCCAGGGAGGCTTGCCAGATGCCTGTAGTCCGATTTAGCTGCACAGGGATAGAATATTTATCCTCCGCCAACAGCCCCACTACCGCCATTTTCTGCCGGTCAAAAGCGCCACTCAGAGTGATGGGTTGGTTGACCACCACCTCCTTTGGTCCGGTATAGGTCAAGCCGCCCGATACATCTATCTCTTTACCCGCCCGAAGCAGGCGCACATGATAGGGGTAGAGATAACCAGTATTGCCGAATTGGGGCAGGTTTTCCGTGAGGGAAACTTTCACATGTCCCGATTCCATCGTATAGCCGATTAAACCATAAATTCTTCCGGCTGGAATGTTGGTTTTTTGAGTAGCGGTGAGTCCACCGGCATCTATGGGGCGCTTTTTGAAAGTAGTGTTTTTGACGATGATGATATTGAGAGCGTTGGCGTCGTAAGGGATGATTTTGCCGTCTTTTTTGATTTGGCCGTGGAGACGCC
Source organism: Oscillatoriaceae cyanobacterium M33_DOE_052 (assembly GCA_015296065.1). Classification (GTDB taxonomy): domain Bacteria; phylum Cyanobacteriota; class Cyanobacteriia; order Cyanobacteriales; family Laspinemataceae; genus Koinonema. The sequence goes on from DVDU01000201.1 coordinate 54,412, forward strand.
AAACATAGCCGATACTGCCGAAACCGGGAATTGGTTGGGAGAGGGTGACGCGAAAGTGGTCATCTACGCAAGCGTAGCCGAGGACGAGATATGTCTCCCCGAGCAATAGTTCGGCTTGCTGGTGGGGGGCGAGGTTACTCGAATCTTCTGGAGAAGTTTTAATTTTAGTGGTTTTGGCAATCCACAACTGGGCGAAACCTGGTGGGGGTGCGGGTAAGTCGGCAATATCAAAGCGCAGGATTTGGTTATCTTTGGACAGTTGGATATGCTTTTCGTATATGTAGCCGCTGGTTCCAAGAGGAGATATGGGGGTAGCGAGTTCTACTTTCAGGTGTCCAGTGGTGAATTCGTATTGGTTAACCGCTAGGGTTGTTCCAGCTCGGACTAACACTTTCTGGCTATCGCTGAGGCTGGAGGATGAAGCCGTAGAGACTTTAAAAAAAGTATCTTGGATTACTTTTAAACTTAACATATCTGTAATGGAGAGTGCTGGGCAATAAGAATAGGGCGGATGGGGGGACTTCTGGAGTGTCGGTACTCCCCCTCTTCCCACCCTTCGCCCCCCCCTCCGGTTGGGAGTGGGGTGTCCCCACGGGGATGATGATTAAGCTACAGTGGCTAAAATGTCCTGGGCATGGCTTGTGGTGTTGACTTTATCGAACACTTGGGAAATTTTGCCTTCGCCGTCGATAATATAGGTGACGCGCTTGGCGTAACCGCCGCCATCTACATCGTAGGCTTTGGTTATGGCTCCATCTACGTCTGCAAGCAGTTGGAAGGGCAAACCGTACTTTTCGGTGAATTTCTTGTGGGAGGCTTCATCATCGGTGCTAACTCCCAGCACTACCATATCTTTGCCTTGGTATTCTGGATAAGAATCCCGAAAGCCTTGGGCTTCTTTAGTGCAACCGGGGGTGTCGTCTTTGGGGTAAAAGTACAGAACTACGGTTTTACCTTGGAAATCAGACAGTTGCACCATGTTGCCGTTGGTGTCTTTGACGGTAAAATTCGGTGCTACTGTGCCTACTGCTAAAGTCATAGATGTTTCAATCCCTGAAAGGGTTTCGATTGTTGCTCTAGGCTCCAACCTATTATATCCAGAAAGTACAGATAAGTTGTTAAGATTTATTACAAATAGGGGGGCGGATTTATCCGCATCCCCCTGCCCAGGAGCGTCTAGATGAATCAGCTTTCACTCATTCGCATTCGTGCTGCTCAACTAAAAGACCTGCATGGCATTGCTGATGTGTTGACAGATAGTTTTCACTCTCGGGAGGGGTGGGAAGGGTGGATGCGTCCGGTCTTCCGCTTGGGAATTTATGAGGATATGCGCACCCGACTGCGGGAGGCAAAGCCCACCTATGGCCTTGGGACGAGCTACGCTAAGGGTGCGAGCAACGTTTATTATGCTTGCTTAGTGTCTGTGTTGCGTCGCTCGGTGGCCGTTTCTGATTTATCCGAGGAGACGGTGGTGGGTACGGTAGAAATTGGGGTTCGCTCTTTGGAACTTTGGACGCCTGGGAGTTCGCCCCATATATATTTGTCAAATTTGGCTGTGGCTCCGGCCTACCGCCGTCAAGGTGTGGCTAGTCAGTTGCTGATCGCCTGTGAGGAGATCGCCCGTCAGTGGGGCGCACATGACCTCTATCTCCATGTCCTGCAAAACAACCGATCGGCTCGCCGTCTCTATTTCAATCTCGGCTATCGCTTACACAGGGTCGAACCCAGCTTGATTGATTGGTTCTTGCACCGTCCTAAGCGTCTCCTTTTGCGCAAGCCAATCCCCCCTACCCCCCCTTAAAAAGGCGGCAACCAGTTCAGTGATATGGACAAATGACTCATAACCAAGGATCAATAACCAATTATGGCCACCAATTTTCATCAAGAGCTTGAGCCACAGTAAAACATGGTTCTTCGGGAATGAACCCAGCATCCAAGCTACTAGCTTGTAAAAACAGTTTCCGCCCGTTTTTATACTGCTTAGCAAAATTATCCTCTAAAAAAGACTTTAAACTGGGGCTTGTTTCCAGTCTTTCTTGGATTTGAATCCGAAAATTAGTAATTTCTAGACGCCAGCCTCTCAGACAATTTTCTCTTTCTGAGTCCCAGTAAGCAACTTTTAGCAGGTGTTCGCACAGCCGCATGAGATAGCGAGCAATTGCGTGTTTCTCATTTTTTTCTAAATCTTCTATCTCTTTAATCAAATTTTCTCTGTCTATATTGGCCAAGTCACCAGAGCGGAGTTGCTCTAAAAGTTGTTGCAGCCACAGTTGGTAATCACGGTCATAAAGATAATCTTTGATTTCTGGCGAACTAATCATATAGCGTTGCTTAAATTAAAAATTATTTATTTGTAATTTGTGCCTTGTCCCAAGGCAGCTTGTCCCTTGTCGGAGAAACCGGGTTTTTTAACTAAATCCTCGGTAGCCAGCCTATATTTGCTTTTGCAGAAACCCGGTTTATGGCCGACAAAGGACAAAGGACAAATTCTCTAATCCTGGAGTTTATGTAGTGCGAGCATGGCCGCACCATAAGCAGGTTCATGGCGAGGCCAGATAATATTAGCAGTGCCGATGGCTGCTCTCATGGCAGGAGCAAATTTATCGCGGAGTTTAGACATTCCTTGCCACATACCACCAGAGGTGACTAAATCAAATGATTGGCCGGGAGCAAATAAACCCTCGCTGACGACTCGGGCGGCGAGAAGTAATTCCTCTACAGCGTTATCGATAATGGTGTTGGCAATAGGGTCGCCATCGGCGGCGGCGGTATCTACAATTGTGGCTAAGGCGGCAATATCTTTGACGCTCCAACCTCGACGATAAACTACTTCGATTAATTCTTCTAATGTAGAAATGCTGAGGTGGTCTTGAAGTAGTGCCCCGATCGTGGTACTCGGTCCACGTCCATCGTGAGCCCGGACGGCGGCGCGCAACCCTTGCTGGGCAATATTATAACCGCTGCCTTCGTCTCCGAGCAGATAACCCCAGCCGCTGGCGCGTTTGGTGATTCCTTCGTGGTTGCGTCCGTAGGCGATCGCCCCTGTCCCAGCAATTACCACCACCCCCACATTATCGCCGACGCCGCCCGCTAGAGCGATCGCGCAGTCATTATCCACTACTACGGCAGCGGGAGATACTGCCCAAGTTAACGGTAGGGGTAAGCGATACTGTAAGTGCTGCACCAAACTATATACCACTACCACATCTTCTGGGCGTCCCACCCCAGCTAAACCAACACCGATACCGCGCACTTCTCGCTCCCCTTGCCAACCACTATCTATAGCGGACCGGAGCGCCGCCGCGATCGCCAAGGCAATTTCTTCCCCCGACGCATCTAAACCCACGGTTTGGTAGTTGGAAGGACCGGCATCCCCCCGTCCCACCACCTCCCCGCTTTCCTCCATCAGCACGCAAACCGTCTTCGTGCCTCCACCATCAATTCCCAGTACGCAACCCATCACTCACTCCTCAATTTGTCATTTGTCATTGGTCATTGGTCATTTGTCATTTGGTAGGGGCGATTCGCGAATCCCCCGTACAAGGGACTAGGGACAAGTGACAAGGGACTAAGGCACACTTTCCCCATACCGTGCCATTCATCGCACCCCTGGAAAAATTCACGGTGGACCAGGGACCAGCAGACATTATTTTTCGATCCAGCCTACCGTCCTGAAGGGCATTTTAGCCCCAAACCCAACCCTGATTATGTCAAAGCGTCTTAATTTTCACCGGGTTATCCATTAGCGCGTTAATCTGTGTATTGAGTGGTTGGAGCCCTCCGGGCTAAACCCAAAGAAAGACAAACCACGTCTCACAGGGAAACCTGTCAACTATGATGCAATTTTACTTTGATGAAAGTAACGGTCACAAATCCTTTGAATTGCCAGGGGCAAAACCCCATTACAATCCCGATCGTCCCGGCCAAGTGCAACATATTTTCCTAGACTTAGCCCTAGATATCCCTAACCAAAGCTACAGCGGCACCTGTACTATCCACCTGATGCCCATCCGAGACGGTATTACACACCTAAATTTGGATGCAGTCAACCTCAATATCCACTCGGTATCTGTGGGGGAGACTGAACAAAAGTTTGATTCTGACGGCGAACAACTGCAAATCTACTTGTCAGAACCCACCACGGTGGGTGAAACTCTCACCGTTGTCATCGCCTACGCCGCCGAAAAACCCCAGCGGGGTATCTACTTCATCGGTCCAGATGACAATTACCCCAACAAACCGGTGCAAGTCTGGACTCAAGGGGAAGACGAGGACTCCCGTTTCTGGTTTCCCTGTTTTGATTATCCCGGACAACTGGCTACCTCGGAAATCCGCGTTCGCGTCCCGAAAAATTTTCTGGCCATTTCCAATGGAGAAATGATCTCCACCGAGGCGGATGGCAATGACAAAATCTACCATTGGCGCCAAACCCAAGTTCATCCCACTTACTTGATGACTCTCGCTGTGGGGGAATTTGCCGCCATTCAAGATGACTGGAACGGTAAACCAGTGATTTACTATGTGGAAAAAGGCCGGGAAGAGGATGCCAGCCGCAGTATGGGCAAAACCCCCCAGATGCTGGAATTCTTCAGCGAAACCTTTGGCTACTCCTACCCCTATCCCAAATACGCCCAAGTTTGTGTGGGCGATTTTATCTTCGGGGGGATGGAAAATACCTCGACCACGCTCTTAACCGATCGCTGTCTCCTGGACGAACGGGCCGCTATTGATGACCAACGCACGGAAACCCTGGTGGCGCATGAACTGGCTCACCAATGGTTTGGGGATTTAGTGGTGATTAAGCATTGGTCCCACGCCTGGATTAAAGAAGGTATGGCCACTTACTCGGAAGTTCTCTGGACTAACCGGGAATATGGCGGCGATGCGGCGGCTTACTATCGCCTGAATGAAGCGCGCAGCTACTTAACCGAGGATAGCAGCCGCTACCGCCGCCCGATCGTCACGCATGTTTACCGGGAAGCGATCGAACTGTACGATCGTCACCTCTATGAAAAAGGCGCCTGTGTTTATCATATGCTTCGTGCCGAACTCGGCGATGAACTCTTTTTTAAAGCTATTCATACCTTTGTCCAAGACAACGCTCACCGAACCGTCGAAACCGTTGATCTCCTCCGGGCTATAGAAAAATCTACAGGGCGCAATCTGCTATTTTTATTTGACCAGTATGTTTATCGGGGCGGGCATCCAGAATATAAAGTGGCTTATGCTTGGGATAATGACAGCAAATTGGCCAAAATCACCGTCACCCAAACTCAGGTAAAAACTAACCACAAAAACGGCACCAATCCCGAAAAATATTTATTTGACCTGAAAATCCCCATCGCTTTTGGTCAAACCCAAAACACCGGCAAAGCACCAGGTGCGCCTACTTTCAAAACTTTTACCGTGCGCATCTGCGAACCAGAGCAAAGTTTCTACTTTCCCCTGCCCGAAAAACCCCAATTCATCAGTTTTGACCAGGGCAACCACTACCTCAAAACTGTCACCTTAGAGTATCCCATTCCCGAACTTAAAGCCCAACTCCAGTTTGACCCAGACCCCATCTCTCGCATCTACGCCGCTGAAGCCTTGGCCAAAAAAGGCGGTTTAGAAGCTCTTAAAGCTCTTGCCACCGCCTTAAAACAAGACTCTTTCTGGGGTGTGCGCTTGGAAGTGGCCAAAAATATCGGTAAAGTCAAGCTGGACCAAGCCTTTGATGCTGTAGTCGTGGGTTTGGAAGACCGCGATGCTCGCGTCCGCCGCGCCACTGTGGAAGCATTGGCCCAAATTAAAACCCATACTAGCTATAAAGCCCTAAAACCCTTAGTGGAAAAGGGAGATGCTAGTTATCTCGTGGAAGCCGCCGCCGCCAAAGCCATAGGAGCCATTGTCGCAGGCAACTTGGAGGAAAAACCCAAAGAGTCTCAAGTCATCAAGCAGCTTAAGTCAGTGCTGAAAGAACGCGGCGGCTGGAATGAAGTAGTGCGCAGTGGTGCCATATCTGGTCTGGCGCAGCTCAAAACTTCTGCCGAAGCTCTGGATATTATCCTGGAATATACTGCGCCGGGAGTACCCCAGGCTTTACGTTTAGCGGCAATTCGCGCTTTAGGTGCGGTATCCACTGGTCAAACACCCACCCACTTGGAGGTAATATTCGATCGCCTCTCGGAACTGTCCCGGGAAACTTTTTTCCTCACCCAAGTGGCAGTAGTTGCGGCTCTCGAACAAATGGAGAACCTCAAGGCGATCGACATTTTGCAATCCCTCGCCGACCAAACTCCTGACGGTCGCGTGCGTCGCATTGCCGAAGAAGCCATTACCAAAGTCCGCAAAAAAGCCGGAACTGATGAATCCATCAACCAACTGCGCAAAGACTTGGAAAAACTGAAAAAAGAAAACCAAGAACTCAGAAGCCGGTTGGAAAATCTGGAAGCTAAATCGGCCAAACCCATTTCTGAATAGGATTGGTCATTGCTTATTGGTCAATTGGTAAGTTTGTAGGGTGGGCAGTAAGAAAGCCCACCCTACTACCTACCCACTGAAAATAAAAAATCCCCGTTAATTTATCGCGGGGATTTTTGTACGTGAAATTTGAGCGCCAAATTTTAGCTAATTATTGTTTGCGAAATTTGCGTTTTGCCCAGCCAAAGCCGATAACTCCGAGTAATCCCATGCTCACTGGTTCGGGTACTTGCTGCGCATCGGCACCAGAGCCGCTGCCTGGAACTGTACCCAAATCTCCGGCTGGGGTTTCTGGTTCGGCTGGTGTTTGTGCCACTGGTTCGCCGAGGATGAGGGATTTCAGGAACTTGAAGCCGATCGTTTGTTGACCGCCAAACTGTCCGCCATTGTAACCCGCACCCGCCAAATCGCTGCTTGACAGATAGCTGATACCACCTTCATAATTACCAGAGCCAATCGAAGTCTGGTTTAGATTGCTGCCGTAATAGCCGGTGCCATCTAAATCGCCTAAACTGGGAGCGCCACCCCAATTCGTTGCATGGCTATCGTGGCTGCTCAAGCTGCTATAGCCTGCGTTGGAGCTGGCGACGCTCGTACTCTTGACGCCGCTATACACCCCTACTTGGTTCACCCCAGAATCGTTGGTGCCTGCAAACCGGACGCCGAACAAGCTGCCAGCATTACTAGCACTCGCGAAGTTGGTGCCACCCAAGTCAACGAACAAGTCGCCCCAACCCACGTTACCATCGGCGGCGCCAGAATAGGTGTTGCCCCATAAAGGCATATTGGCATTGACTGTGAACCAAATCTCATTGGCGGTTTCGCGCAAACCGACGCCGTAGATTTCATAGTTGCGATCGTCTCTATTGACGCCAGTGCCATCCTTATTGTTATCCAGAGCATATTGCCAGCCAAACTGGTCAACTTTGCTATTGTTCACCACCAAGCCGACACCATCGTTGAGGCACTCCAGAAACAGAGTGAAGGCCGTACCGTTCGCCAAGCTCCCGGCCATTGCGGCTGGTCCGTTCAGGGTAATGAAGCCAAGAGTGGCTGCACTGGCACCGATGATAGTTTTAATAGATTTCATGTTGGTTCTCCTTCGCATCCCGATCGCACTTTGTTTTAACTGAGTTTTTAACGATTCTTTTCAAATCACCCTGATGCTTGGCGGTTGTTAAATAGCGGCGGCCTTTAGTAGCGCCTGGAAACTATTTTGTGCCGCTTTATTTCTTACTCATAGTGCCTATCGTAGTTTGCTGCCTCGGTCAATGCAAGGGGTTGAACGGCAACTTTATCCAATCTTCACAAAACTACTCCTGATTTTAAAGTTTTCACTGGGAGCGGGTTTCAGCCGTGATTAAGGTTCGGTAAAAACACTAAATAAGTTTGGATAAATCCGTAGATTTACGGAGAAATGAATTAGCGTTAAAGATTGAATTTGCCAGCGCTATCCCCCCCTGGGGTATAGGTAAACTCAGGAAACCACCGAGGCACGAAGGACACAGGGGATGAAAAAGCAGGTTCTTTCACAGAACCTGCTCCGCCAGATCGGGAATTTCTGGTTGCCCCACCTCACTTCTCTAACGTTCTGTCCATGATGAACACTATTTCAGCCCAAACCGCGCCTTAATGCCGCCGATAAATGTGTTGTCATCAACAGCCTTTCGGTAAGCGGCAATTTCCTCGGCATCGGCTCCGGCAGTATAACGGAGTTGCGTGGTGCCATCAGTAGCAGCCTGATAAATGACTTCCGCCACCACCACCGGATCTGAGCCGCTCGTTTCTAGAGAACCAAAGCCAGAAAACACTTTGCCAACGAATTCTTGATACTCGGTGAGACTTTCATCGTTGTTAAAGTCCAAAGAACGGCCCCCAAAGTCGGTTTTGATCATCCCGGGCTCAACGATTTTCACGCGCACACCGATCGCCTCCATCTCAAAGCTGAGTGCTTCTGAGAGCCCCTCAACCGCAAACTTAGAGCCGTGATAGAGCGTACCCAGGGGAAAGGTGGTCTTACCGCCGATCGAGGAAACGTTGATGATCATCCCGTCCTTATGGCTGCGGAAATGGGGTAAAACCGCCTTGGTGGTCTCTAAAATACCAATCACATTCACATCAAACTGACGCTTAATCTTCTCGATCGGTGTCGCCTCAAGTACGCCATAGGCGCCATAGCCCGCATTATTCAACAGCACATCTATTTTGCCAAACTTGGCGATACCTTCCCTGACAGCATTGGTAATGCTCGCCGAGTCTTGTACATCCAGTCTTGTCACCAAGACACGATCGAGCTGATTCAGTTCTGCTTCTTTTTCTGGACTGCGCATAGTAGCCACAACATTCCAGCCCTTTTCTTGAAAATACTTCGCAGTTACTTTGCCAATACCGCTGCTGGCGCCGGTGATTAGAATTGTCTTGCTCATTCTTATAGTCCTCTATAGTCATACACAAGTTTCAACTCATATCATATCCGGTAGCGTTGCTTGTATTTGGCCTCCAGGTAATAAAAAATCTAGGCGATTCCTTTTTCTTGGTCTTCTTGGTGTCTTCATATAGCAGTAGCCAAGGCAGTCTGGATATAGTTATAGGACTGTTATATGCCCTGTCCCTAGGTAATATCTGTAGAGACAGAGACACGGCATAGAATAGTCCTTGATTAATTAACTACGGCTATAGTTGAAAACAAACTAGAGGGGAGTTCTCTACTCGGAAAACTCCCCTCTAATTATGCTGCTGCAATCTTCAGCCGCTGGATTTTGCATGAATTCTTACCTTCTGGGCAGATGCGGGATAACTTTTCCTAACTCTCATTTCCTATCTCTCAGGCGCTGCGTTTCAGGGAACCATCGGTGTAGAGTTCTAGGGGAATCAGTTCTAATTTACCGTTGATGATTTGGCGGGAATAAACGATTTTGAGGAATTGGGAGGGCTGGTTATGGTTGAGTTTTTGGATGGGAGTAAACATAGTTTTTAGCTCCATCAGCTCTTATATCTATATTTTACGTAATATTTCTATACATGACTGTGATTTCAGCCCCGGAAAAATTGTGATAAATTTTTCCGCTGTATGTGACAAAAATAACTATTGAAAGTGATTTACATCACTGACTTTTGAGTGTCGGATACCCATAAGGGGTTCGCCCCTAAGACGAACCAGGTTCGGGGGTGACGAAAAATGCCAGTACGGTTTCATCAATACCCTTCAGTTGCAGGGGACCGAATTTGGTAATTTCATCATCAGACAGATAATCAGCGACAGCGGCAGAAACCAGGATAGAACCGGGTTCTGCGGCTTCTTGCAGTCTAGCGGCAATGTTCACAGAAGGGCCGATGGCGGTGTAGTCCGCCCGTTCCTCGCCCCCAAACAGACCCACCACGGCGGTCCCTTGGTGGATGCCGCAGCGGAAGCGAACCGCTGGGAGTCCCTGTTCTTGCCACTTCTGATTCAAGTCCTCCAGGCGGCGGAGCATTTGTCTGGCGGCGGCGACGGCGCGACTGACTTGCTCATTGGGGCGGCAATCTTCGGGGGCTCCGAATAAAGCAATAATCGCATCTCCGACAAACTTATCCACGACACCGCCATTGTCAAACACGGCTGTAGTCATTTCCGCCAAATACTCATTGAGGACCTCGGCCACCCGGCGAGAGCGCAAAGTGTTCGCTAGGGGGGTAAACCCGACGATATCGCTGAACAAAATCGTGATGAGCCTGGGTTCTGGTTGCAAGTCTAGCTCTAGCTCCCCGGCGGCGGCTTTCTGCACCATCGAGGGGGGTAAAAACCGCTTCAGCACGGACTGAGTTAAATAGGCATTCAACTGAGCGACTTGTTTTTCGGTGGCTTTCAAAGATAGAAGATTGCGCACCAGTGCTAATAGCTCTCGGTCATTAAAGGGTTTGGCTAAATAAGCATCGGCTCCCTTTTCTGTGCCTTCAATTCGGGTTTCTTCATTGGCTTTGGCGGTGAGTAAAATAATGGGAGTTCCTTTTAAGTTTTCATCTTCTCTAATACTGGCAATCATCTCCAAACCGGAGACTAAAGGCATCATCAAATCGGTAATAATCAAGTCGGGTTTGTGATGGTTGGCTAGGTCGAAACCTTGAGCGCCATTGCGTCCGAGGATGAGGCGATAGCCTTGGGAATGCAGAATTGTCCAGAGGTAGTGGCGCAGGTCGGTATTATCATCTACTACTAGAATTGTGGCGGGAATCCCCTGTGGTGTAGCTGCCTGTGGTGGAAATGGGCCGCTATCCCTAGCCACTGGTATGCGATCGCCTCCTGGGGTCGGCACCAAGTCATCTTCATCCATATAATCTTCAGTTTCCACATCGGCTAACTCTACTTCAGCTCGGCTGGGGATAACTGATGTGGGGACTTCGATGATTTGGTCTAGGGGGAGGTGGGCGTTGCCTGTTTGCAGCCAAACTGTGAAGGTGCTGCCTTCTCCATACACAGAATCTAAGGTGATTTGGCCTCGGTGCATTTCTACCAGTTCTTTCACAAGCGCGAGACCTAAACCGCTGCCTTCATATGAGCGATTAGTGGAACCTTCGGCTTGGCGGAAGCGCTCAAATAGATGGGGGATTTGGTCGGTGCGGATGCCGATGCCGGTATCTTTGACTTGCAGGAGGCAGTAATCTCCGGCGGTGGCGACGGAAACGCTGATGCTCCCCCCCGGGAAAGTGAATTTCATGGCGTTGGACAGGAGATTGTAGAGGACTTTATCGAATTTCTCTAAGTCCAGGTAGATGGGGGGGCAGGGGTGGAGGTCGGTGGTGACGGTGATGCCTTTTTTCTCGCAGTAAGGGCGGAAAGCCAGGACGGTTTGCTCGACGAAGGCGATGAGGTCGCAGGGGCGAAAGGTGGGTTGCAGGCGTCCCGCATCGAGGCGTTGGAGGTCGAGGAGTTGGTTGACGAGGCGGAGGAGGCGGCGACAGTTGCGCAGGGCGATCGCGGCTTGGTCGAGGGGTAAATCCCGGTTTTGTTCTACGGCTGCCTCTAAGGGCCCGATGGTGAGGGTGAGGGGGGTGCGGAATTCGTGGGAAATGTTTTGGAAAAATTCCGTTTTCACCCGATCGAGTTCTAATAACCGCTCGGCTTGCTGGCGGGTGGTTTGATAAAGACGGGACTGTTGCACGGCGATCGCCGCTTGCGCCGCCACTGCCAGGGTCAAGTCAATTTCTGATTGCAGCCACCGGCGGGGTGCATTGGTTTGGCGCAAGGAAATGCTACCAATAATCTGGCCATCAGACAGCAAAGGCACCACCAGCAGCGATCGGGCGGGAGAACGCAGGGGCAGTTCCGGTACATTCAGCTCTGGCTCTGATTGCAAATCGTTCACCACTACCGGTTCTTGGGTTGCCAGTAACTGTAGCTGCACCGGATTGCCCCGAATCGGCACCACGGACCTGGGCAGCCCTTTGGCGGCTGGAGGAGGGGGAGACGGGGAGACGGGGAGACGGGGAGGGGTGGGAGGAGGGGGAAGAGGGGGAGGATTACTCCCCACACTCCCCACACTTCCCACACTCCCCACACTCCCCCCGTCCCCTGGTTCCCTGGTTCCCCCATCCCAAGACTCTTCCACTACCACTGACTGGCCCTTGTCGTACAACCCCACACATTGCACATACTCATCTTGTTCTGTCCACAGGGACAAGGCGCACCCATCTACTTGTAGAGCTTCTCCGAGCTGCTCGGTAATGGCGGCAAAAATATCCTGGGGGTTGAGGCTGGAGCGAATGGCGGTGGTGATGGTGTTAATTAGTGCTTCTCGTTTGGCCAAAGCCTGGGCCTGCTCGTAAGCTCGGGCTTGGGAGAGGGATAAGGCGGCTTGGTCCGCCACCATAAACACTAGCTGTACTTCGTCATCTTGCCACTGGCGGGGTTGAGCGCATTGGTGCAGGGCCAGCACGGCCATGAGTTCTAAGCGAAAAATCAGGGGCACAATCAAGCTGGAGCGGATGTTGGCTCTCTGATAAGCAGTTTGCCGTTGCGCGATTTCTGGGGTTTGTGCTTGGAGCCGATCGTCGGTGGCGACATCAGAGATGACCTCCACATCGAAGGTCTCCCATACGGTGTGAGCTAGTAAGTTGGCGATATCTTCTGGTTGAGTTTCGCTTTGGATACCAAGAGCTTTGGGGTTTTGATAGATAAACTTTTCATCGAGTCGATTGCCGTCGTGGAAGGGGCAAAGAATGCAGTAGCTCGCCTCAAACATTTGCCCGAGGGTTTCAACGATGATTTGGAGAATTTCTTGGTAGTTGGTGCGCGATCGAATGGTATTTGTTACCACATTCAGCAGCGATTCTTGGCGCAAAGTGCGAATCAGCTCTCTCGTCCGCGCTTTCAGGACGTTGTGAGTATCTACCGCCTGTTTGACTACTGCCTTGAGTTCGTCTGGGTCCCAGGGTTTAGTTACGTATTTGAAGACTTTACCGGCGTTAATTGCCTCTACCAAGTCTTCTACATCGGTGTAGGCGGTCAAAATGATGCGGATGACATCGGGATACTGAGTGGCGGTGACGCTGAGGAACTCAGTACCGCTCATCATGGGCATCCGCTGGTCGGAAATAATCACGGCGATGTCATTGTGAGTTGCCAACAACTCCAATGCTTTGGGCGCATTTTCTGCACTCAGCACTCGATAGTCCCGATAGAAGGTGCGATAAAGCAGCTCCAGGTTATCGGGTTCATCATCTACGAGCAGAATTTTCGGTTTTGTCATTTGTCATTTGTCATTTGTCATTTGTCCTTTGTCCGGCAGGATAGAAACCGGGTTTCTGCGACAATTTCGGGTTTTTAACCTCCCTAAAGGTTAAGAAACCCGGTTTCTGGGTTGACAAAACCTAAACGAGGGCGCGCAACCGCTCTAGGGTGCGATCGTTTTCTTCGGGAGTCCCCACGGTGATACGCAAACCGCCGCCAGTATGGCGGATGAGGGTGCCCTTGGCTTTGAGGGAGGCAGCAATTTGGGCTGCATCCAAGGGGGATAGGGAGTTTGGTCGCAGGTAGATGAAGTTGGCGCCGGAGGGCCACACTTGCAACCAGGGTAACTCGGAGAAGGCGGGGATTAATCGATCGCGCTGGGCTTGAAGAAGGTAAATGACTGGCGAGAGCAGATGGCGGTTCAGCAGGGCCGTGTGGGCGGCGGCTTGGGAGAAACTGGGCAGGTTGTAGGGGAGGCGGATTTTCTCGATCGCCCCGATGAGTTCCGGGCTCCCCACGGCATATCCCACCCGCGCCGCTGCTAGGCGAAACGCTTTGGAAAATGTCCGCAAAATCACCCAATTGGGGCGCTGATGCAGTGAGCCAGCTAGGGTATGCCCGCTAAATTCATAATATGCCTCATCTATTGCTACTAGGATGTAGTCTGGCAAACTTTGCAACCAGTCAATTTCGGCGGCGGTGAGGGGGTTGGCGGTGGGAGAGTTGGGGTGAACCACAAACACCACTCTGATGGGGGGGAGGGGGGGAAGAGGGGGAGGGGTGGGAGGGGTGGGAGGGGTGGGAGGGGGGGGAAGATGGGGAGGGGTGGGAGGATGGGGAGGATTACTTCCCACACTTCCCACACTCCCCACACTTCCCACACTCCCCAAACTCCCCACACTCCCCACACTCCCCACACTCCCCACACTCCCCACACTCCCCACACTCCCCACACTCCCCACACTCCCCACACTCGCCACACTCCCC
>DVDU01000259.1 GCA_015296065.1 Oscillatoriaceae cyanobacterium M33_DOE_052
GAACTCTTGCAACGGCTGAAGGTGAAGCCGATCCCGGCTCGGTTTGAGCACAGCGGACGTGTAGTGTAAAAAGTGGCGGATAAAAATCTGTAACCATCTGATTTGGCTAGCTTTGCGTGCTGATATGTGTCAAAGTTCGGTTGACACCCCTCTGCGGGCAGTGTAGGTTGTAAAAAATCGTAAGTCTTATAATACATACCAAGTTGACGGGTAAGACAAAATGCAAACAGATTTTACGAATATATTCAAGCAGTGGTGCTCAAGCTACAATAGTAATTCGCAGTTGATAAGGGTTATTTCTGAAGAGTGGTTTAGTACTCAGATGTTCTGCCCTTCGTGTACAAACAATAGATTAGAAGCATTGCCTAACAACTCAAAAGCTGCAGATTTTATCTGCAATGTTTGCAATGAAACATATCAATTGAAAAGTAAAAAGCTGACGCTAGGACGTAAGGTTATTGATGGACACTACGACACTATGCGTACTGCTATTATTGAAGGAACGGCCCCAAATTTTTGTTTTATGACATATGATTTAAGCAATTTATCAATTACTAATCTGTTGCTAGTGCCACGCTTTTTTATAAATTTGCCAATTATTGAAAAGCGAAAACCATTATCTATCACAGCAAGAAGAGCTGGCTGGACTGGATGCAATATCCTATATCAAGAGATATCTGATAGAGGCAAGCTATTTGTCATCGAAAAACAAAAAGTGAATAGTGTCGAAAATGTCAGAATTATGTGGAACAAAATAAGGTTTTTACAAGACTATGCTGATTACAACGCTCGAAGCTGGATTACAGACATTTTATATTGCATTGATTTATTGAAAAAAGAATATTTCAATCTGCACGAGATGTATCAGTTTGAAGCCTATCTAGCAACCAGACACCCACTCAATAACAACATTCGGCCCAAAATTCGCCAGCAACTCCAAGTGTTACGAGACCGTGGAATAATAGACTTTGTGGGAAGAGGCGAATACCAAGTCCGATAAACCGTGTTGACTTTTATGATGTTTCGATCAAGTATCCTACATTTTTTTGTGGGGTAAACAATCATGACAAACAGCCAGCCTGAATGGTATTGCTCTGTATGCGGTGAAAAACTTCCATGGGGAGAAGAGGTTGTGTTGGTCTCAGCTGGAACCATTGACCGGCAATACAATGGTCCGGTCGTGGATAATAATGCGTGGTGGTATATTTATCACCATGATTGTTACGATCAAAAAGGTAACTTGTGAGCAAGTTCAAGCCAACTACCTGAAATATCGTGGCCGGTGGGACGGAATTCCGGGGACAGTTCCTTAACTCTTCACGCCGCCCGTCCCAACCTGTTCTCAGCAAGCATTCCGGCGATGCTGAGATGATAATCAAGGTCCGGCCAATCAATCCCCGTACCACGGCAAATGAAAGATAACGTAAAATATTTTTCGCTTTTTTAAAATGAAGCACGGCAGTGCCTCGAATCGGTTAGAATTGCGTCGCCAAACGAGAATTCAACCCGAAAGGAGCACACTGCCGTGGAGAAACATTGTACCCCAAAGGCCCAAATCATCCAACTGAATGAAACTGCCGTCCGTGACCACCTTGGAGAAATGGTCCGCAGTACCGTGGAAGAGACCCTGAACCGAATGCTCGATGCCGAGGCAGACCGCTTGTGTAACGCCGAGAAGTATCAGCGTCACGAGGCCAGAACCGATACCCGGGCCGGCCATTACCAGCGCAAGCTCCAGACCAAGGCCGGGGAAGTGACCTTGAACATGCCGAAGCTGCGGCGGCAGACCTTTGAAACGGCCATCATCGAGCGCTATCGTCGCCGTGAAGCCTCAGTGGAAGAGGCGCTGATCGAGATGTATCTGGCCGGTGTTTCGGTCCGGCGTGTTGAAGATATTACCGAGACCTTGTGGGGTACCAAGGTCAGCCCCGGCACCATCAGCAACCTCAACAAGAAGGTCTATGCCAAGATCGAGGAGTGGCGCAACCGTCCCATCAAAGGGGAGTTCCCCTATGTCTACCTGGACGGCATCGTGCTCAAGCGCTCCTGGGGCGGAGAAGTGACCAACGTGTCGGTATTGGTGGCCATCGGTGTCAACGACCAGGGGTATCGCAAAATCCTCGGCGTCTGTGAAGGGGCAAAGGAAGATAAGGCCGGCTGGTCGAGCTTCCTGCGCCACCTCAAAGAGCGGGGCCTCACGGGAGTACGGCTATTCATCACCGACGCCTGTATGGGGCTGGTGGAATCCCTGGCCGAATTCTACCCGCAAACCAAATGGCAACGCTGCACGGTTCATTTCTACCGCAATGTCTTCAGTGTGGTGCCGGCAA
>DVDU01000082.1 GCA_015296065.1 Oscillatoriaceae cyanobacterium M33_DOE_052
AAGCCCCGAAACCGCCGTGGAGCCAGAATGGGAACCCCCCATGCCGCCCACGGATTTAATATTTGATGATGGAGAACCCTTGGAAAGCAACCGCCACCGCATTGGGATGAATGTCCTCATCCGGTCATTGCAACAAGCCTGGAGCCAGCGTAATGACTTCTTTACTGGGGGCAATATGTTCGTTTACTACAGCAGCGCTCAGATTCGTAACCGGGAATTCCGTGGACCCGATTTTTTCGCGGTGCTGAATATTGATGGCTCTTACCCCCGCCAAGGCTGGGTGGTGTGGGAGGAGGGCGGACGCTACCCAGATGTCATTGTGGAATTAATGTCGCCGAGTACGGCGGCGATCGACACTGGCCCGAAAAAAGACCTTTACGAGCGGGTGTTCAGAACCCCAGATTATTTTGTGTATAACCCGTTTAAGCGCAATTCCTTGCAGGGCTGGCATTTGGATGCTTCCCAACATTATCAGCCCTTAGTGCCAAATGAGCGGGGTTGGCTGTGGTGTGAGACTTTGGGCTTTTGGCTGGGGACTTGGGAGGGGACCATAGACCGAGAAGGGGCAGTTTGGCTGCGTTTTTACGACGGGGAAGGCAATTTAGTACCCTTACCCGAAGAAGCTGCACAGCAACTAGCGGAACAGGAACGCCAAAACGCTGAACAGGAACGCCAAAACGCTGAGCAGGCGCAACAGCAAGCCGAGCAGGCGCAACAGCAAGCCGAACAAGAGCGGAAGAATGCTGAACAAGAGCGGACCCGTGCGGAACAGGCGGAGCTAAAAGCCGATCGCCTAGCCGAGAAACTCCGGGCAATGGGTATTGACCCCGATGCAGAATCAGAGTAAATAGACAAAAACAAAAAGCGCCCCCAAATTGGAGGCGCTTTTTCAAGAAACCTTTGATGTTTCTTATCTTCGGGGGATGGTTACGGTTTGCAAAGGGGGGTCAACCATATTTATCCTCATCGGTGTGATAAGTAGAGCTTATCAGTTGAGGGTGGGGTTAAAATCATCAGTAACTGAGAACTACCAGAAGTAGGGAGCCCAGATATGTCGGTTGAGCTGACGGTCAACATAAGCCCCGAAACCGCCGTGGAGCCAGAATGGGAACCCCCCATGCCGCCCACGGATTTAATATTTGATGATGGAGAACCCTTGGAAAGCAACCGCCACCGCATTGGGATGAATGTCCTCATCCGGTCATTGCAACAAGCCTG
>DVDU01000220.1 GCA_015296065.1 Oscillatoriaceae cyanobacterium M33_DOE_052
CCCACCCCTCCCCATGTTCCCCCTCCTCCCACCTCTCCCCGTCTCCCCGTTTCCCCGTCTCCCCGTCTCCCCGTCTCCCCGTCTCCCCGTCTCCCCGTCTCCCCGTCTCCCCTTCTCCCCTTCTCCCCATCCCTCTATTTACCCCGGCCCGCTTTAGCATCGACGAGTTCCAGTTCTGAAAGTCGGAATGTAACTAATTTATCCCAGTTGCCGCCTTCAAATAACACTGCAGCTTTACCATCGCTGACGCGCTGCACTTGTCCTTGAAAGCAGTAGTAGGTATCGGCAGGATTTGTGACTTTAACAGCAGCTCCAGGGAGAATCATTATTTTTACCCGTTGAGGTGGACGTTTTTCTAGCTTACTCGCACTTGGACTGGATTTGCCATCAGCAAAACCTATGGGACGAAGGGAAAAACCCGATAAATAAGCTAAAACTTGCGCTCTGGCTTGGACCTAGCCACGGACTCCACAATGCCGATCGCCATAAAGTTAGTCAACATCGCGGAACGACCGTAACTGAGCCAGGGCAAAGGGATACCGGTGACGGGAGCCAGACCGATCGTCATGCCAATATTGACCACAGTCTGGAAGACAATCATCGCCAAAACCCCGATCGCCAACAGGGAGCCAAAGTTATCTTTGGCATTTTGGGCAATCATCACCAACCGCAGGCAGATGAGCCAGAAGACGAACAGCAAGATCACACCCCCAACGAAGCCAAATTCCTCCCCGATCGCCGAGAAAATAAAATCTGTGTGCTGCTCCGGGATAAAATTGCCTTGGGTTTGAGCGCCCTTGTAGAGCCCTTGGCCCCAAAGTTCCCCGGCGCCAATGGCGATGCGGGACTGAATCAAGTGATAACCGCCACCGAGGGGGTCTCGTTCCGGGTTTAAGAACAAGATAATCCGGTCTTTTTGATAATCTTTTAGGATTTTCCACAGAAGGGTGCCTAGTTCCCCCGAGGCGAGATTGAGAGCCATTCCCCCCAAGGCACCAAACCAGCGCTGAGGAAAACTGCGCCAACCCACTAAACCCATCAGGTTCACCCATGCCAACCATCCAGGGAAATAGACGCCGCAGAGAATAGCGGAAACTAGGGGAGAAACCATCAAAATCAGCCAGCCCGGATTGGCATTACCCCAGTAAAGCATGGGCAAGGTGATGGCACCAAATACTAAAGAGGTGCCCAAGTCTGGCTGGATGAAAACGAGAGCCCAAGGAACGCCGGTGATGGCGAGGGTTTTGACGATGGCGGGGATCGTATCGGCGGTGCGCTGTTCTAAAAGTGCGGCTAGGGTGATAATCATACCCAGCTTGGCAAATTCTGATGGTTGGATGTTGAAGCTGCCGATCGTAATCCACCGCTGGGCGCCTAAAGCCTCCGTACCAATAACCATCACGGCGATGAGGGAGGCGTTAGTGACGCCGTAAATCACCCACTTCCAGTTAATCAGGTTTTCGTAGCGACAGCGGGCAAAGAAGAGGGCGAGGGCGGTTCCGATACCGCCGACGATCCAATGCTGCCACCAGTCGGTATAGCCTAGTTGCAGTTCGGTACTGCGGATGACAATACCCCCAAATGCGGTGAGCCCGATGATCAGCAGCAATAGCAGCCAGTCCATCTCTAGCCAGGGAGCCAGCCAGAGTTTCCAGCGATTTCGTGCGAAATAAGACTTTTGCATATGTGAGAGGTGGGAGCGGTTGGGAAGGGGGGCAATAGGGCTTTCCGGCTTCGGCAAAAACCCATATTGCCACAGCAAAATAAATTTCCTGCTTCTAGGTTATACAACTGTAGGGTGGGCTTCGCCAGCATCATTCGCGATCGAATGAGTGGACAAAGTTAACGCGCCCCTAATAGAGCTGCCACAGATACTTTAGCGGCAATTTGTCCGGCGATTTGGCGCAGTGCTTGAGCGGATGGGGATTCTGGATGGCCAACGACGATCGGCACACCAGCATCACCACCTTGGCGGAGGGAAATTTCCAGGGGCACACGCCCCAAGAGCGGCACGCCCAATTCTGAGGCAGTTTTTTCGCCGCCACCCGACCCGAAAATATCATATTGCCGATCGGGCAGATCTGGGGGGATGAAATAGCTCATATTTTCCACAATCCCCAGCACTGGGACTTGGAGCTGTTCAAACATTTTTAAGCCTTTGCGGGCATCCAACAAAGCCACTTCTTGGGGGGTTGTGACAATCACCGCTCCGGCCATTGGCACAGCCTGGATGATCGTCAGTTGTGCATCCCCAGTCCCAGGGGGCAAGTCAATAATTAAATAATCCAATTCGCCCCAAGACACCTGATAGAGAAACTGGCGGATGACCCCATTTAACATCGGTCCGCGCCAGATTACCGGCTGGTCTTTGTCGATTAAAAACGCCATCGACACCAATTTGACGCCGTGATTGAAAGCTGGTTCTAGGACTTCCCGGTCGCCCACATCTGTCACCATCACGTTGGCATCCCCCAAACCCAGCATTTGGGGGGCGTTTGGCCCATAGATATCCGCGTCCAGCAAGCCCACTTTAGCGCCAGATATGGCCAAAGATACGGCCACATTTACCGCCACGGAGCTTTTCCCCACACCCCCTTTACCGCTGGAGATGGCGATGATATTTTTCACCCCATCAATGCCCAAGCGGTCTGGGAGACCTTTTTGTTGGGGTGTTTCCGCCGTGACTTCCACGATGACTTCTTCCACCCCCGGTAGGGTGCGCACCGCTTTTTGGCAGTCTTCCACGATGAATTCCCGCAGAGGACAGGCGGGGGTAGTCAGCACGAGGGTAAAGCTGACTTTGCCGCCATCGATTTTGACATGGCGAATCATGTTTAGTTCTACCAAACTCTTTTGGAGTTCGGGGTCTTGTACCGGGCGCAAGACTTCTAATACCGATCGGGAATCCAATTGTTGCACAGACATGATATTTTTCGCCTCTTAGCTCACCTAAGTAAGGATTTGTGGGGAAATTCCAGATTAATTATCAAACAAATTGTTGTTTAAGTGAATCAACTGTTGTCCCCTGGAGCCGCTTGTTGTGGCTATCAACCAGTAGGGGCGAATCGCCGCAGTTTAACCCTAGGCTGTTACCTCCCTACAAGAGCGGCACAGTTTTAAGTGAAGCATACTTAGGTAATAAATTATTATTTCTTCATGTATTTTTTGGAAAAATTGTGGAGATTTTGGCAGAAGTGACAAAGATAATTAGCAATCTAGAGCCAATGTTAAAGAACTATTAAGCAAAGGGAGCGTTTGGGTCACAAGGCGGGTAAAATTGCCAGAGCTAGGTGCGCCTCGGCCCTACCAAATCGCACCCACTACACTTTAACCGATATCAGATTTAAGTTGGCTATGACATTTATTTCTACGACAGAGGCTACCAAGAGTGGTAGCGAGCCGCCAGCAGACTCCCGCACCCGCGTCAGCCAGTTTATGAAGGGGATCCAGGATGAAATCTGCCAGGGACTAGAAGCCCTCGATGGTAGTGGCAAATTTCAGGAGGATAGCTGGGAGCGTCCCGAGGGGGGCGGCGGTCGGTCTCGAGTCATTCGGGATGGGGGCATCTTTGAGCAGGGGGGCGTGAATTTCTCGGAAGTCTGGGGCACCCAGCTACCCCCGTCGATTTTACAGCAGCGCCCGGAAGCTAATGGCCACGGCTTCTATGCTACGGGGACATCGATGGTGTTGCACCCGCGCAATCCTTACTGTCCCACGGTACACCTGAATTATCGCTATTTTGAAGCGGGCCCGGTTTGGTGGTTTGGCGGCGGGGCGGACTTGACCCCTTATTATGCTTTCGCTGAAGATGCGGCCCATTTCCATCGCACGCTCAAGCAAGCCTGTGATGCTCATAATCCTTCCTATTATGAGGTGTTTAAGCCTTGGTGTGATGAATATTTCTACTTGAAGCATCGCCAGGAAATGCGCGGTGTGGGGGGGATTTTCTTTGACTACCAAGATGGTCAAGGCAGCTTGTATCGCGGACCGAATGCCTCTGGACCGGCGGCGGAAGTTAGCCAAAAACTGGGGACACTACCAGGACGCAGTTGGGAAGAGTTGTTCGCTTTTGTGGAATCTTGCGGTCAGGCATTTTTACCGGCTTATGGGCCAATTATTGAAAAACGGCGGACTCAGGAGTATGGCGATCGCGAGCGCCAGTTCCAACTCTACCGGCGTGGTCGTTATGTGGAATTTAACCTGGTGTACGATCGGGGCACCATTTTTGGCCTCCAAACCAATGGCCGCACGGAATCGATTTTAATGTCCCTGCCGCCCCTGGTCCGCTGGGAATACTGCTACCAACCTGAGCCCAACAGCCGCGAGGCAGCACTGACGGAAACTTTCCTGGTGCCTCAAGATTGGGCGCAATGGACACCAACTAACGCTGCCGTCTAAGCTAAACTACATAAGCGAGGTAGGAAAGTAGCTTGTATAGGGAGGCGTTGTGATCCACATCGAGCAAAGAGAACACACTACCCCAGATGGGACTAAGATTATTGTCTTGGCTCCCACGGGGCGTTTGGACATCACCACTGCATGGCAATTTCGCCTGAAGTTACAGGAATGTATTTCTAAACTCAGCCGCCACATTGTGGTCAATTTGGGTCAGGTTAATTTTATTGACAGCTCTGGTTTGACTTCTCTGGTGGCGGGAATGCGAGATGCTGACAAAGTAAAAGGCAGCTTTCGGATCTGTAATGTCCATCCAGAAGCCAAATTGGTGTTTGAAGTCACCATGATGGACTCAGTGTTTGAAATCTTTGAGACTGAGGAAGAAGCTCTGGAACCAGGCCCACGCAGCGTTCCTAGTTGAAGTTGAAGCCAGAACCCGCTGGAAAAAGTCTCCAGACTCTCAGCGGTCAGCACCGGGGTCGCTCACGGGATGCGGGTGCGTTGATCCGATCGCCCCTCTCCCATCTCACTTCCTGCCACTGCCCCTCGGTTTTTTGGCAACGTGCCTGGAGTAGAGCAGTCCTCTGGAGTGCGATTAATGTGGCTGTGGTTGACAGTAGCTGAAACCGCACCTTAGCGGTTATCCCCCCCCTTAACTGATAAATGATTCCGGTTAGATACCTCGCTCACCTTGACATGAGGGACGGCATTCTCCGATCGTCGGAGATGCCCCCCTGGTAAGGTAGGAACTCAGTTAGGGGTAGGTGGTGCGGCTGGGAGCGGGTGCTGTCTGGGTTGGAAGTGCGATTCAGCTAATGGGAAAACCAAAACCATTGCCCGAGGCTTCGCCACTGTTTGGCTGGCCCATGAGGAGCGGCTATCTCAGCCAAATGGCGAAACAACTCACAATGGCTATGGATGCAGTCAGTCGCTGCTGTGATTGGATCGGGGTGCATGGCCATTTTCCCTGGAATTGCCGGGAAACAATGAACCCAGCAGCGTCTGTTACCGCTGCCGCTCCAGGTTCAGCCTGGGATATATCCACTGGGGCAGCGGGGAAAAATTTACGCTCGTGTCACAAGCTGGCGGCTCTGTCTTGGCAAAGGGACGCGATCGCGAGACAATGGGAGTCAAGTTCCCCAAAAAATCCGCAAGTGAATAACGTCCGCACAGTTTCAGATACAAAGCGAGCCTTTTACAGGATTCATACCCGCCCGATCTCTTCCATCTACCGGCGAGTAGTAGAAGAGCTAATGGTGGAAATGCACTTACTCTCGGTAAATGAGGATTTTCGCTATGACCCCATTTATGCTCTTGGGGTTGTTACCTCATTCGATCGGTTTATGCAGGGCTACCAGCCAGAGGAAGATAGGAATTCTATTTTTCATGCTCTCTGTCAGTCTATAGAACACAACCCCCAGCAATACCGCCAAGAGGCCCAGCAGTGGGAATCATTGGCGAAAAGCCTGGAATGGCAGGGGGTGGTGGGGTGTCTCTGTCTGGAAACTAGCTCTGGCAATGGTTCTGAGTTGGTGGCACTTGCTCAAGGCATCGCTACCAACCCCAAATTCAAGTACAGCCGCCTGTTTGCCATCGGTATGTTTACTATGCTGCAAGCGGCTGACCCAGAAACGGTGAAAAATGACAAGCAACTGGCTGATGCTGTGGCGAAAATTGCTGCTGCCTTGAAGCTCCCGGAAGAAAAAATCAAGAAAGACCTGGAGCTATACCGCAGCAATTTGGAAAAAATGATCCAAGCTCAAAACGTGATGGCGGATATTCTGGCCGCCGATCGCAAAAAGCGCGCTGAGCGAGAGCGTTCTGCCCAGCAGGGTTCCTCTTAACGTGACTCGGAGATGGGAGAGGGGGAGAGGGGGAAGAGGGGGAAGAGGGGGAAGAGGGGGAGGGGTGGGAAGAGAGGGAAGATTACTCCCCACACTCCCCACACTCCCCACACTGCCCACACTGCCCACACTCCCCACACTCCCCTAGTCCCCTAGTCCCAACCTGGTTTAGCCATCTACCGGATGTTGACCGTAAAATGGCAGTACCTCTGACCAGGTTTGGGGTTTTTTATTGCTGCTTTCCCCTAGTTCCTGCCACTGCATGGCCGCTAGTTCCAGCACTTGACGCGCTGAACCACCTAAAGCCGCTCCGGCGGGGATGTCTAGTAACTCATAGGCCATTGGCAGTCCCGACAGAGTTTCTTGCCAAGCCTGGGGGGTTAGCACTGCATCTGAATGTAATGGCGGCAATTTATCTCTTAATTCATATATCGCCCCAAATATTTGCCCTCTTTGGGCTGGCATCTGCACGGCAATACAAGCATTTTCACTTGAATTGTGCAAGTTTATTTGAATATTCTTGCTCACATGAAGGAAAGCTGCTGCTGCCAAACTGGAAATGCCAAATAGGGGGATGTGGAGCTGTTGGGCGAGGGTGCGAGCGGTGACGACGCCCAACCTGGTGCCGGTGAAACTCCCAGGCCCGATCGCTACGGCCACAAATGCCAAATCCTGCCAAGTCTGAGGCTGGATAAATTCCACCAGTCGGGAGTGCATTTCCCCGGCCATATCTCTGCCCAAATTCCAGGTTTGGCATCTCAAGTCTCGATCTAGAGGCAGTTTGGCCAGTGCTAAACCCAATTCGGGGCTGCTGGTGTGGATGGCTAGGGCGTATTTGTCATTGGTCATTGATAATTGATAATTGATAATTGATAATTGATAATTTTCCTTTTGTGACAAAGGACAAAGGACAAAGGACAAAGGACAACCATCAATCACATTGCCAAATCTTCACGGTGCCGTCTTCGGCGCCAGTGGCGATCGTCTTGCCTTTACCACTAAAGGCCACAGCATCCACCAATGGCACATCAGTAGTGAGAGTATCTAGAGGTCGTTGCTCCCGCAGGTGCCACCGCTGCACCATGCCATTCTCGGTTCCCGTGGACAAGGTTTGACCATCGGGACCAAAAGCCACCGCCACAATTCCAGCGGCGTAACCTTCCAAGGTGCGAATCTCTAACCCATCCACTCGCCGCCACAGCTTCACCGTCTTATCATAACTGCCAGAAGCCAGTACCGCCCCATCGGGACTGAAAGTCAGGCTCAACACCCCGGCTCTATGTCCTTGGAGCTTCCGCAACTCCTCCCCTTTCCCCACATCCCACAGCTTAATCGTATTGTCGCCGCCACCAGAAGCCAGCAACTTGCCATCGGGACTGAAAGCCACCGCATTCACCCACTTGATGTGACCGCTGAGTGTGCGAAATGTATCACCCATCAGTAAGTGCATAAACCCATCCCGCAAATTCCACAAATTCACACTCTGGTAACTCCCAGTAGCGAGGCGGGTGCCATCGGGACTGAAAGCCACGCAGAACACCTCACGAGTATGAGCGGTGAGGGTGCGAATTAACTGCCCATCTGGCAGTTGCCACAGTTTAATTGTCGTGTCATAACTGCCGGAAACTAAACGTTTGCCATCGGGGTGGAAAGCCAGAGAAGTCACCCAATTAGAATGACCCGCCAGAGTGAGGAGCTGCTTTCCCCCATCAATTTCCCACAGTTTAATCGTGTTGTCATCACTACCGGTAGCCAGCAGCTTGCCGTCTGGGCTAATAGCCAGGGCGCGAACTGTGCCGGTGTGAGCTTGGAAACTCCGCAGGGGGCGGCAAGTGGGGACTTTGGCACCAGCGGCGGCGGCTCCGAAGACGGGGAGACGGGTATCTCCCCCGGCTCCTCGTCTCCCTGTCTCTGTCTCCTGTCTTGCCCCGCTGGGGGGGACGGGGAGGCGGGAAACTGGTGCGGGTTGGATGTCGGCGAGGAGTGCGTCTGCAGATTGATATCTTGTCCTCACGTCGGGGGCGAGGCATTTGTCTAAAATTTTTTCTAGGCCGCTGCTGATGGCGCTGCCCCGCTGTTGCAGGAGGTCTCGCCACAACCAGCGGTTTTGCTGGGGGTTGTAGAGGCGGGCGGGGTGAATACCGGTGAGCAGGTGAATGCAGGTGGTGCCCAAGGCGTAGATGTCGCTGGCGGGATAGGCTTCACCGTAGGTCATTTGTTCGGGGGGGGCGTAGCCCGGAGTGCCTAATACGGTGCCTTCGGCGGCGATCGTCCCGCTCAGTTGCTTGGAGATACCGAAGTCAATGAGTACCAACTCGCCGCGACTTTCTCCCGGCATCACCGTGCGGCGGCGCATAATGTTAGTAGGCTTCAGGTCCCGATGAATCACCCCCTGCTGATGGATATATTTGATGACGGGGAGCAAATCTTGGAGCAATTGGCGGATTTTCGCCTCGTCAAAGACACCCTCTTGCTCCATTTCCACCAGCAAATTATCGCCATCGATGAACTCTTGCACAAAATAGAGGCGTTTGTCTTGCTCTAAGTATGCCAGGAGCTGGGGGATTTGAGACTGGGCGGACCCTAGGCGATCGAGCTGCACGGCTTCTCGGTTAAACAGTTCTACCGCTTTGTGGAAGGAATTGGGGTTAGTTTGGGTGTTGGGTGCGGGGGAAAGCTGCTTAATGACGCAAGACCGTTTTGAGGGGGTATCCTCATCAGACGCCAGAAAGTTCCGCCCCATACCGCCGACACCGATGAGTTTAATCGGGCGGTAGCGGTCTTTGAGCAGGATTTTGGTGCCACAGTTGATGCACACTATTTTCCCGTCGGGGTTTTCGGGGCTGAGGCAGTTGGGGTTGAGGCAGTAACTCATACCGGCGCTGGGAGAAAGCGGTTTATGTTGTCTCTATAGTAAGGCAATATCTGGGCTTACGTTCAGAAACCAGGTTTCTGCCGAGAATCTCTGTTTAGGTACGAGATATCTCGTTGAGCAACCCGGTTTCTTTTTCCGGGCATATTCCCGGTTCTTTCTTTTGGGTTTACTCAATGATTTTTTGCCATGCTTGCATGAGTAGGTTGGCGGCTTCTACGGGACTGGAGGGGAGAATATCTTTGGCTTTTTCCAAGCAGATGCGGGCTTGGTTGGTGTCGTTGATTTGTTTGAGGGCGAAGCTGAGCCAGAGCCAAACTTCTGGCTGGTGGTTGTTGATTTGGAGTGATTTTAAATAGCAGGATACGGCTTCTTGGTAGAGTTGGGTTTTGGTGAGGAGTAAGCCTCTCTCTCGCCATGCTTCAAAATGCGCTGGGTGGATAGATACGGTTTTTTCATAGCAAAATAGGGCTACTTCTTGTTTGCCTAGTTCGGCGCATAAACAGCCTTTTTGATACCAGGCTTGGTAGTTGTTGGGTTGGATGGCGATCGCTCGATCGTATGAGGCGATCGCGTCGTCATACTTGCCCCAATGTTGGGCTAATTTACCTTTGAGCATTTGGGGTGTTGCTCCCAGCAGGCGGGTCCATAAAGATGGTGAAGCTGTAGCAATGGCGTCGCTTTGGGGGGGAATGCTGGCGGCGGTGACTTCCCGAAAGGCTTCTTGTACTTGCGCCACGGACTGGTAGCGTTTTTCTAGTTTGGTTTGTAGGAGTTTCTCGAGGAGTGCGGAAAGGCGATCGCTCACAGGATACTGCAAATAATCCCGCCACACCCACACCCCCTCCCGATAATCATACAACTGTAAAGGGGCAATTTGTGTGAGCAACCGCACACAAGTGACGCCCAAACTATATAAATCACTCGCCGGAGTTGCTTTACCCAGGAGCTGTTCCGGTGCCACATATCCCGCCGAGCCAATGGTAGTTCCCACTTTGTTTGTCGCTTTGTTACTGAAATTTTTCGCCGAGCCAAAATCTACCAATACCAGTTTACCATCAACCCGGCGACGGAGAATATTTTCTGGCTTAATATCGCGGTGAATTACCCCTTGCTCGTGGACAAATTGTAACACCGGCAACAAATCTTGCAATAACTGGCGGATTTGCTGTTCATTAAATGCCCCATTTGCCGCCAGTTCCTTCTCCAAGTTTTCCCCATCGATAAACTCTTGGACTAAATACTGCTGCTGCTCTTGGGCAAAATGGGCGTATAATTCCGGTATTTGGTCATGCCGTCCTAGTTCGTCGAGCTGTTGTGCTTCCCGCTGAAACAACTCCGCCGCTTTTTGGGCACTAGCTGGGGAATTGGTTTGGGGCAAAAATTGCTTAATTACGCAAGGAGGATGAGAGGGTTTATACTCATCAACTGCGAGAAAGGTTTTGCCAAAGCCTCCCTGTCCGATGGTTTTGGTTGCTCTGTAGCGATCGGCTAGGAGCAACTTAGAGCCGCAACTGATGCAAAACTTATTCCCATCGGGATTTTCCGGTTTCCGGCAATTAGGATTCAAGCAATAGCTCATGTTATTTGTCCTTTGTCCTTTGTCCTTGGTTCGTAGTAGGGCTTTAGCCCTCTTGTTTGGGTTCGTAGTAGGGCTTTAGCCCTCTGTTTTAGGTTCGTAGTAGGGCTTTAGCCCTCTTTCAAGGTTCGTAGTAGGGCTTTAGCCCTCTGTTTTAGGTTCGTAGTAGGGCTTTAGCCCTCTTAAACTTAGATTTTTTTGGGCTAAAGCCCAACTACAAACCTCTTTCCGGAGGGGCTAAAGCCCAACTACAAACCTCTTTCCGGAGGGGCTAAAGCCCAACTACAAACCTCAAAAAATTTTTCAAACCCCTTGACAAAATCGAAATCATTAAATAAGATAAGGATAATGGAAAAGGTGCGGCCATATAATTCGGTAATTTACCCCCTTGACAAGCGCTATCATCCCATTATAGGATAGACGATGCACCATCACTGGCCAGCAGACTTCTAGTCTCACCAGTCCCAAAAATCCACTATGGCGCAATTGGGGTAAACTCATGGCAGCACTGGCTAATGGCACTGTCCTGCGGAACCGGTATCAAATTATCCAATTAATCGGACGGGGAGGGTTTGGGGAAACCTATCTCGCTGAGGATATCAAAATTGACCTCACACCCAAACCGAAACGGGTGGTCAAACGGCTATTACCCCAGATGATGCAGCCAGTAGTTGTGGAACTGTTCAAAAAAGAAGCTGCTACCATAGATAGATTAGGGGAATATAACTCCCAAATTGCCAGACTTTTCGACAATTTCCAGGAAAATCAAGAATATTATCTCGTTCAGAGCTATATCGAGGGACATGCTTTAAGCCAGGAAATCATTCAAGGCCAAAAATTAAGCGAATCTTATGTAATTCAATTCCTCAGCGACTTCCTCCCCATCCTCGCCTACGTTCACCAAAACCAAGTCATTCACCGGGATATTAAACCCGAAAACATCATGCGCCGCCAACATGATGGTAAACTGGTGTTGATTGACTTTGGGATTGTCAAAGAAATGGGCTCGGTGGTGATAACTCAGGGACAAACCCGCTATACTGTTAGTGCGGGGACTCCTGGTTATATGCCAGCCGAACAAGCTAATGGCAAACCCAGATATAGCAGCGATGTCTATGCAGTGGGAGTTATGGCAATTTCCGCTCTCACGGGAATTAGTCCAGAAAAGCTACAACAAGATAACGATGGTGAGATAATCTGGAGAAAATATGCCTCGGTGAGTGACGGTTTAGCCGATATTTTAACTAAAATGGTACGTTATGACTGGAGATTGCGTTATGAAGACGGGGGAAAAGCATTAGCCGCTATTCAGTCTCTCACATCTGCGCCACCACCGGGAGCATGGGAAGAAGAGCAAAAACGTCTGGAAGCGTTGAAACAACAGCAACAGGAAGCAGCAATGCTACTGGCGGTTTCCAGACAGCGTGAAGCGGAGTTGAAACGCAAGGAAGAGGAGTTGAGACGGCGTGAAGAGGAGTTGAAACGCCAGGAAGAGCAAAAGCGTTTGGAGGAGTTGAGAAGGCGTGAAGAGGAGTTGAGACGCCTAGAAGAGGAGAAACGGCGAGAAGAGCAAAAGCGTTTGGAAGAACTCAGACGGCGAGAGGAAGAGGGGAAACGTCTGTTAGTTACACCACCCCCACGCCTTCCGGTATTCACTTTCGATGTCATCACCGTGGATAAGCGGGGGAAACAAACCAGCAAAGTCCCGAAACAAGCACAATATTACCATCAAGACTTGGGTAACGGCATTTTCCTAGACATGGTAGCCATTCCAGGGGGAAAATTCCAGATGGGTACTCCAAATAGCGAACCAGAAAGAAGCGATGCTGAAAGTCCCCAACACCAAGTCACAGTCCCATCATTTTATATGGCCAAATATCCCATCACCCAAGCCCAATATCAAGCCATCATGGGGCAAAACCCCTCCCATTTCAAAGGCTCAGACCTCCCAGTAGAAAATGTATCCTGGAACAATGCCATAGAATTTTGCCAAAAACTCGCCCAAAAAACAGGACAAGCCTATCGTCTTCCCAGTGAAGCAGAATGGGAATATGCTTGTAGAGCCGGAACCACCACCCCATTTCACTTTGGTGACACCATTACCACCGACTTAGCCAACTATGACGGAAACCAAACCTACGGAAACGGTCCAAAAGGGGAATATCGGCAAAAAACCACCCCAGTAGGCACATTTCCTCCCAACGCCTTTGGTTTATACGATATGCACGGGAACGTCTGGGAGTGGTGTCAGGACGTTTGGCACGAAAATTACGATAATGCACCTACTGATGGAAGTGCTTGGGAAACTGGAGGAGAATCTAATCTCCGGGTGCTGCGTGGAGGTTCCTGGGTCAACTTCCCCAGGAATTGCCGCTCCGGGCGGCGCTACTGGGACGTTTTGGTCGACTGGCTCAACTACTTCGGGTTCCGGGTGGCTGTTTCTCTGCTTCCGGTCTCTGGTTCTTTGTTTTCTTCGCCAGGACTCTAGTATCCCTCTTCTCTTTTACCCTCTTACCCTATTCCTCCTCCCTGCGGTCGGAGGAAAAATTTTTTTTTCGGGGGGTATTGGCTCGTAGTTGGGCTTTAGCCCTCTTTTTTGGGTTCGTAGTTGGGCTTTAGCCCTCTTTTTTGGGTTCGTAGTTGGGCTTCAGCCCTCTTTTTTGGGTTCGTAGTTGGGCTTCAGCCCTCATTCTGAGGTTCGTAGTTGGGCTTTAGCCCTCTTAAACTTAGATTTTTTTGGGCTAAAGCCCAACTACAAACCTTTTTGGGGTGACAGAAACCGGGTTTCTTAACTGTTTCTTAACTAGGTTCAGACTGGATTCCCGCCTTCGCGGGAATGACATTAGCACAATGCGATAAATCTCCGCAGAAACCCGGTTTCTTGGCCTTGGGTGGGGTCTTTTACCCCCGATAAAGGGCGAAGCATTGCGGTACAAGGTGTGGGTGAAAAGCGATAGATTTTTCGCCGCAATGCTTCGCCCCTACAGTATCCAAAACCCCAAATTATCCCCCGTAGGGGCGAAGCACACCGGCTAGAGGTTTGTCGCTTTTCACCGATAATCTATTCCCGGGGTGCTTCGCCCTTTCTCTTGGCGTTTAGCCCTCTTTCTTAAGGTTGTGGTTCTGGCTTTAGCCCTCTTAAACTTAGATTTTTTTGGGCTGAAGCCCAACTACAAACCTGGAATTTGGGCTGAAGCCCAACTACAACCTGGAATTTGGGCTAAAGCCCAACTACAAACCTGGAATTTGGGTATTATCTGGTCAAATGTTAAGGCAAATTAGTGATTTCTTGAATTAAGTCAGATGGCGTGATGATGCGAGGGGTAACTACAGGAAAATCCAGGTAATTACGAGTGCCGATCGCATCTAGCTGGTTGACCACTGCAGTCCCATATTGAATCGCATCCTCAAAATCACTGAAATTTGCTTTCATCGCGATGACAATTGCGGCATCATTAACCGTAGCAATTTGGCAGATAGTTCTAATTCTTCGCAAAAAATCCAGAGCTAAACCTCGCCCTATCTGTTTTCTTAACACATAGTAAACATCGCTAATAGTCGATGCCGAAATATAGCCTTCAATGCGCTTTTCATAAACCAAAGACACAACTTGAAGGCTTTCTGGATAAAATGGATTTCGCGCTAAAGCCACATCCAAAATGATGTTAGTATCGATGAGAACTTTCACAGATTATGTTTCTCCTGCAAATATTCCCATTTAGCTTGGTCTGGGTCAAAGTCGGGGGGGAAAGGCTCAGTCTGTTCCAGCCATTCTTTCAAAATTGGCACATTACATTCAATTTGGCGTTTAGATTTGGCAATATCAGTTGTAGTTGGGGTAACTGCGGTGTTATCCACTTCCGTCAAAGGTTGCAGCAATATCACCTCCACTTCCCCAGGAGGCAGTTTAATCGGTTCAGTCAAAACTAAATTGCCTGATTCATCTATTTTAGCTTTCAACTTATAAGTTGGCATAAGCGTTATCGAGAATTTTCTCTATTATAGCACATCTAACTGATTTTTCTCGATAAATCTTGGTTAAACCAGAAAGTTTGGGGGTTCAGAAACCGGGTTTCCCCCGCCTTCGCGGGGGCAGGCTTAACTAAATCTCGGTTTTGATGCGAAAATTATCGCAGAAACCCGGTTTCTTGGCCATCACCTTGGTTTTTATATCCAAATTTCCCGTGGTGGGGGGCACGGCGTTATCAAGATTGTTCGTGAAACCCAAATCTTAACGTAGCTGTGCTACTACAAATGATAATTTTACCACAAATCCCCCAAATTCCCCCAAATTTTACACCCGTAGGGGCACGGCATCATAAAGATAACGCCAAAAACGAACAATATCAATCACGCCGTGCCCACCCCAACCCAAATTTTCCGCCGTGGGGGTTTCAGAAACCGGGTTTCTTAACTAAATCTCGGTTTTGATACCAAAATTGTCGCAGAAACCCGGTTTCTTGGCCATCACCTTGATTTCTATATCCAAATTTTCCGTGGTGGGGGGCACGGCGTGATTAAGATTTATCATAAAACCGAGAGATTTATGATGCCGTGCCCCTACGGGTGTTAAATCATCATTTGTAGGGGCACGGCATCATAAAGATAACGCAAAAAACGAAAAATATCAATCACGCCGTGCCCACCCCAACCCAAAATTTTCGCCGTGGGGGGGTGACAGAAACCGGGTTTCTTAACCAAATCTCGGTTTTAATGCGAAAATTGTCGCAGAAACCCGGTTTCTTGGCCATCACCTTGGTTTTTATATCCAAATTTTCCGTGGTGGGGGGCACGGCGTCATTAAGATTGTTCGTGAAACCCAAATATTTAGGATGCCGTGCCCCTACAATGTATAATTTTACCCCAAAATTCACCCCAAAACCCCAAAATTCACCCCAAAACCCAAAATTCATCCCAATTTCCCGTGGGGTTGGGCACGGCGTCATTAACATTGTTTGTGAAACCCGAATATTTAGGATGCCGTGCCCCTACAGGGATGATTATATGAAAAAACCTCACACAAAATCCGCCTGAGTCAAACTAGCCACATCCACACCCTGAACCCGAGCCAAAAACTCACCCGTGACCCGATTTTGAATCACCACATCCCCCCCATTCTGCACCAGACTTAAATCCCCAAACCCCAACGATGGTATCAAATCAAACACATCCTCACCAGGGACAAAATCAGTGATAACATCAGCCATCTCCACCGTCATCCCTCCCATACCATTACCAATGGCAAACGCATCCCGTCCCAGTCCCCCAGTCACAGTATCCACACCAGCCCCACCAAACAAATAATCATCCCCCTGCTCCCCAAACAACTTATCATTACCATTGCCACCAAATACCCTGTCACTCCCCATCCCCGCGAAAATCACATCCTCATCATTCCCACCATCCAAATAATCCTCACCCTGGCCACCAAAAAGCAAATCTAAACCCGCCCCACCCGTGATATAATCGGCTCCACTCCCACCAGACAACACATCATTACCCGCCCCACCATCTAAAGCATTATTTCCCCCACGCGCATTAATCACATCATCACCAGCGGAACCCACAATTTTATCATCCGCCGCCGTCCCCATCCGGCTCCCTGGTGTGGGCAAACTCTCCACCAAACCCACATTATCATTATCCGCAATATTCACCGTAATCCCACTGATAGGCAACCCCTGGTAAACCCCATCAACACTACTCGCCACAAAACTGATATTACTGGTATGCGTCCCCTCCACCACATTATCATCCACCGCTGACACCCGCACCAATTGGGGGAGATTCCAGTCAGACGGAGTAAACGTTACATATGGCACATTCGCCGTAGTTTGGCCATCCGTGACAATGGCTACATTCACCGTCGCCGTCGGTTGGGTTGTTAGGAATAGCTTATAAACATCCTCCCCACCACTTTCGCGCAGATCCATCCGCCCCAACGGTTGCACCACTGGCGCCGCCGCTGTATCATTATCGGTGATGGTTGCTGTTACCGTCCCCACATTAACGCCATTATACTTAGCATCCGCACTGCTCGCCACAAAAGTGATATTACTGGTATGGAAACCTTCCATCACACTATCATCCACCGCTGACACCCGCACCAATTGGGGGAGATTCCAGTCATCAGTAGTAAACGTTAAATATGGCACATTTGCCGTAGTTTGTCCATCCGTGACAATGGCTACATTCACCGTCGCCGTCGGTTGGGTCGTCAGGAACAGCTTATAAACATCCTCCCCACCACTTTCGCGTACATCCATCCGGCCCAACGGTTGCACTACCGGCGCCGCCGCTGCATCATTATCGGTGATGGAAACCGCCACCGTCCCCACATTGACGCCATTATACTTAGCATCCGCACTGGTGACAGTATGGGAGATAATCTCTGTGGCCAGTCCCTCCGCAATATTATCATCAATAGCTGTAATAATTACCGGTTGCGGCACATTCCAATTATTGCTATTAAATGTCAGAGCGGTGAGGGGATTAATTTGGC